>DPFD01000270.1:0-4473 GCA_003534175.1 Chitinophagaceae bacterium | reverse complement strand
ATGTAGGCCGCTGAAACACTGTTCATGGCTACTATATCTCTCTTTACTTCAATAGGGATCCGGGTGTTGTTGCGCATTACCTGCAAACGTATGGCAGAACCCCGGTTTCCTTTCAGCACCGAACGTACATCTTCTGCCGTCTTTTTCCTGCCCGATAAAACACTGTCGCCCGCAGCCAGTATCATGTCGCCGTTTTTTAATCCTGCCTCAGCCGCCGGTCCGCCGGGAATAATCTGCACCACATGTAAGGTGTCGTCAATCATATCGAACTCAATGCCGATTCCATAAAACGATCCGGCAATGTCATCATTGGCTGCCTCCAGTAAACTGGGCGGAATGTACTGAGAGTGTGGGTCTAACCGGCTGAGGATAGATAAAATGGCGGTATCCATCAATTCAGCGGTTGAAATATCATCCACATATTTTTCACGAATCAGATCAATCACTTCCTGTACAGGCTGACTCTTTTCCAGGGCAAAGAAATGCCGGGTAGGAAATGCATCTCTCATTTTATATCCCAGAAATAACCCGCCAATCATTGACAGGGCAAAAAGAAAGGGTAGCCAGATGTTTAACTTTTTTCGTTCCATGAAGGGATTGATTAACCTGATCGTTTGCTGCGAATAAGTGTGCAAAATTATAGGATTGTAGGCGATGCACGATTTTTTTTCGCGGGATTAACAAGTTTGTTCTAACTTAATTGTCCAATTCAATCACAATGTCTTTAAAACTCATCGCCGACAGTGGATCAACCAAAACGGAATGGTGTCTGATTTCAGGTGGTAAACCCAAAAAAAACGTCATTACACAGGGAATAAGCCCCTATTTTCTGAACGAACAACAGATTACTGCTTTAATTCAAAAGGAGCTAATTCCCCAAATGAAAGCGGTTCCGGATGAAATTTTCTACTACGGTACGGGATGCGGAACCCCGGCACATGTTAAGCTGGTTTCCCGGGCTATAAAAAAGGTGTATCCATCTGCCACCATTTCTGTAAAGCACGATTTATTTGGCGCGGCCAGAGCACTTTGCGGCGATGGAAAAGGGGTTGTAGCTATCCTAGGCACCGGTTCCAATTCCGGATATTTCAATGGTCAGCGTATGGTGCGCAACAACCCGGGCCTGGGTTTTATTTTGGGGGATGAGGGAAGCGGGGCCTATCTGGGTAAAAAAGTAATCCAGCATTATCTATATAATACCTTTGAACCGGATATTATGCTTCGCTTCGAACAAAAGTATAAAACCGGAGCGGCTGAAATCCTCGAGGCGGTGTATAAGAAGCCGCTCCCCAACCGCTATCTGGCCGGATTCACCGGTTTCCTGGCAGATAACCGCGGCCATTTTATGATTGAAAATATCATTGAAGACGGACTGAACGATTTTTTCTTCAACCATATATATAAATACCCCGAAAGCTGGAAAATGCCTATCCATTTTACGGGCAGCGTGGCCTGGGGCTTCAGGGATGTGCTGCAAGACCTTTGCAATGCCTACGAACTGCAACTGGGAGAGGTGATGAAAAACCCGATGGAGGGNNTCCGTTACCACCGTCGTTAATGTAAACGTGTAAAAATTATAACATATCTTTAAGGGTCGTGTACAAAAAAGTTGTATATTAGTCTTTCGAAATTTCACCCATAAATAATGCCTGTATGAACATCAAATTTCTACTAACCACTACTTGTATCGCCACTGCATTATCTGCCTCTGCTCAGAAGGCGGATGTGGGATATGCCATCACCGGAGACGGTAACAAAGACTTTATCTGGATGAACATCCGTGAAGTTGACCTGAATACCGGAACCGTTACGAAAACATTGTTTGAACGCAGTAAAACACCTTATCAGTTAATTGATGTAAATACCAAAAAGGTAACTACTGCCGATGCTATCAAGAATGGCAACATATTTTCTACTACCGATTACCCCACATCTACCTTTGTGGCCGCTGCGGCACTGGATGCAAGAGGGAAAAAGCTGTATTTCACGCCTATGCGCATGGGTGAACTGCGCTGGCTCGACCTGAATATCAAAAACGGTACCCCTACTTTCTATACTCTGCGTTCAGAAGTGCTGAATTTCAGCAATACCATGAATTCAGCGGATGAGGCCAAAAATATTACCCGCATGGTGATAGCACCTAACGGTAAAGGATACGCGGTTACCAATGATGCCAGTCACCTGATTGAATTTACAACCGGTAAAATGCCGGTAATTAAAGACCTCGGCAGCCTCATTGATGCTGAAGAAAATAAAGGAGTGTCTATTGCCAATAAATGTACCAGCTGGGGTGGGGATATGATTGCAGATGCCTTCGGAAAACTGTATATTGTTTCTGCCAACAAAAATGTATTTGTGATAGATCCTCAAACCCGTATTGCTACGCATAAAGGTACTATCAAAGGGTTGCCTGCGCAATATACAGCCAACGGTGCGGCAGTAGCTGCTGATGGTGATATCATTGTTACCAGCGCTAATTTCTTTGAAGGGTATTACAAAGTTNNAGATTTAACCGCTGTTAAAATGGAAGGTTCGGATGTGAAATACAACGCCGCTGATCTGGCTAACGGCCGCTTCCTCTTGCAGAAAGAAGCCGATAAAACCAATCAACTGGAGCCGTCTGAACTGCCTGCCCCTGTGTTCACCGGAACAGAATCAAAAATTTATCCTAACCCCGTTACCAACGGCCAGTTTTATGTTTCTCTCGAAGGACAAAAAGATGGCCGCTACCATGTGCTGATTACAGACCTGGCCGGCAGAACTTTACAGTCTACCCCTGTACAGGTTGCAAAAGGTAAACAAATGGTACGCGTTGCCGTTATGGGCCGACCTGTAAAAGGAATGTACATGGTTAAAGTGGTGAACAGCGATAAGCAAACCGTAATCACCGATAAAATTATCATCGAATAATACTTATTTGGGTTTTTAAGTCAGGAGGCTGCATCTGATGCAGCCTCTTTTTATTTGGTGTAATCTTCGTAAATTGCTGCATAGCTGTACCCGACTGATGAACACCTCATGCAGGACATAGAACCATATTATAACTGGAGGCATCTCTACACAGCAGAAGAAGATCCGCTGTCTCCTTTTTACAAAAGGGAGTACTCTGAATTTGAATATTCGCAAACGATTTACAATTACTATATACACCCGCAATGGGATGATTTCGGCTCACGAACCCTCTACATGAAATTGCTGATGGCCGACTATGAAAATGGCTTTGCCATTATTGAACTAATCGGTGAATGGAATGATGCCATTGAGAATGACATCATGACCATCCGTCGCGAGGTTACTGATCATCTGTATGCAAAAGGCATCAGCAAATTTGTACTGATTGCTGAAAATGTTCTGAACTTTCACAGCAGTGATGATAGCTATTACGAAGACTGGAAAGAGCAGTTGTCAGATGAAGGGGGATGGGTTGCCGTGGTGGATCTGCCCGGTCAAAGCCAGTACGATTTTGTACGTGCCGGTTTACCCAGATTCGTCTCACTTATAGAACTGGCGCAATGGCGTACTATGAAGCCCGAAGCTGTGATACAGGCTGTAGAGGATCGTATTTCTTAGTGTATGCACAGGGGTGGGAATAGTTTTTTTCAGATTATAGTGGTTGTGAAGTATTTTTGCATACCAAAAAATTCAAAGGCTTATGACTTGGAAACAGTTTTTCTCCGCATCAATTGGTAAAAAATTTACAGTAGCACTTACCGGTATCTTCCTGATTTTGTTTCTGATTGTGCACGCCGGGGTGAACTCAGCCATCTTTGTGGGGCGTGAGGATTTCAACAACATTGCCCACTTCATGAGCCACAATTACATTGTACGGATACTCGAAATAGGACTCTTCGTGGGAATATTTTTACACATCATTCAGGCATTGATTGTATGGCGCCAGAATGCCGCAGCGCGTCCTGTAGGATACCACATGAGCAAAGCGAATAAAAACAGCACATGGTACAGCCGCTCTATGGGTCTGCTGGGTACCCTGATTCTGTTGTTTCTGATTATGCACATGTCTCACTTTTTCGTAGGAACTAAAGTAGCCCTGTATCTGGAAGATGATGCACCGCACGATCTGTATGAGAAAATGAGAGAAGTGTTTTCCAACGGATACATTGTGATTATATACCTGGTAAGCCTCGTTGCCTTGTTCTGGCACCTCATGCACGGATTCCAGAGCGCGTTTCAGACGCTGGGCCTGAATCATAAAAGATTCACCCCAATGATTAAAGCTATCGGTACCGGATACACGATAATCATTACATTGTTATTCGCATCCATGCCCCTGGCATTTTATTTCAAATGGATAGAATAACGGATAGCTGTCTGTAATTATCAACCCGAAACGGTCACACTACAAAATATAAAAAATTATGTCTTTAGATGCTAAGATTCCACAGGGCAACATGAGTGAGAAATGGAGTGCTTACAAGGGCAACGTGAAGCTGGTAAACCCTGCCAACAAAAGGA
>DPFD01000093.1 GCA_003534175.1 Chitinophagaceae bacterium | reverse complement strand
TCCGCTATATCACGCGCTGATCATTGGCAATTACCCGTTTTTTTGAATAAAATGAATGGAATTTCGCTAAAAAGTATCCATTTTCAATTTTTGGCATGAAAATTGGTTAATAATTGAGATGGTTAATTAGATTCCAGATTAAACCATTATCCTATAGAAATNNAAATTGCCAGGACCCCGGTCTGTAACATGCTTATCCGGTGTTGTTTCTACTTCACCCGGATACGGTATATGAAACTTATTTACCCCCGATTGAAAAACCGAAGTATGGGAGTTGTCGAAAAAGGCAACTCCTTTTTTTTATTACTACTATTATCCTTCAATTATTATTTCCCCAAAACTTGCTACTACCTAAATCAATATATATCTTAGTGCGTTTTATAATATAAGATGTTGAGTTCCAATANNCAAAGCAACCACTAACTGCATACATTCGATGAAATTCCTATCAACCCTGGTCCTGTGGTGTATACCATGTTGGGCCTTTTCTCAAACTTTATCCCCTACCGGTAATATTGATTTTTGTGTGAGCGGCACCTTAGCCGTAACCGGCGCTGCATCCGGAACTACTTTCCAGTGGCAATTGAACGGCACCGATCAACCGGGGGCTACTGCTGCATCCTACACAGCCACCGCCAGCGGAACGTATCGTGTAATCCTGGTGAATGGAGCACAACGTGATACGCTCGGGTCGGCCAACGTAACCATTCGTCCGAATCCCAATGCAGGCTTCAGCTTCACACCTTCCGGTGTTTGTATGAACACACCGGTGCAATTTACCTATACCGGCGGAACCACGGGTGCATTAAACTACGCGTGGGATTTTGGCGACCCTAATTCCGGTACGTCCAACACAGCAACCACGGCAAATCCAACTCATCGCTTTGTGGGAATACCCGGCAATACTTCACAAACATTTAGTGTACGCCTTACCGTTACAACTACTTTTGGCTGTACCGCTACCGTAACACAAAATGTAACGATGAACCAAACGCCCGGAACTGAATTGCTTGGAGATAATCCTACCTCCTATAATTCCTTCACCTATTTTACGGAATGTGTTGCCACCTCGCACCTTTTTACGTTTGCCAATAACTCCTCCACCGTAGCAACCAACACGAACTATCAGATTGTGTGGGGGGATGGTTCACCGAATTTCAACAGCTCTACCTTTACTACCACTACCCATACCTATAACATTGGTAATTATAACATGTTGTTTATTGTTACCGGTTCCAATGGTTGCAGGGATACCGGTGTGTATCGGGTGTTTGTAGGCAGCAATCCCGCCATTGGTTTTGCCAATCCGGGCAGTAGTTCCATCTGTAATGGTACGCCACTTACGTTTCAGATCAGCAGTGCCGACCTGAATCCGCCCTCCACCCAATACACGGTAACTTTCAATGATGGAACACCTCCCATCAATTACAATCATCCACCCCCATCCAGCGTTACACACCTGTTTGAATTAACGTCTTGCGGAACCAGCAGCGGTGCATTTCCGAATTCTTTTTCCGCCAGCATTGAGGCCTCAAACCCCTGTAGTCGTTCGGTGGTGCAGGTAGTTCCCATTTACGTTTCCGAAAAACCTGATCCCGATTTCACCATATCACCCAGAGATACTGTATGTACGAGCAATACCGTTACATTCACCAATACGGGTGGAGGAGCGTCCAATAATAACAACGGGGTTTGTCTGCCCGGAAAATCAGTCTGGCAAATCACACCCGCTACCGGCTGGAGTTTAATCAGCGGTACCCTAGGGAATGATAATAATTCGAGCAGTGTGGGCATCTGGGTTTCCGGAACAGATATCATCCAGCTTCAGTTTACTACGCCCGGCACTTACTCCATAGAGTTAAAAACCGGTAACAACAATTGTGGAATTGATTCACTGGTGAAAACCATTTGTGTGAACCCCGACCCCACCGGTACTTTCACTTTATCGCCTGCAACGGGTTGCGCGCCATTGGCTGTAACCTCTACCCTGAATACCAATACGCCACTCTGTGGCGATTTAACCTATAACTGGGAAGTGACGTATCAATCCACCACAGGTTGTACGCCCGCCACTTCATCCTACTCATTTACCAACGGAACCAGTGCCACTTCACGTGAACCTCGCTTTTTATTTACTAACCCTGGCGTATACACGATACGGCCTTTAATCATCGCCCCGCTGTCGTCATGCTCTACCTGGCTGCCGGCGCAGGAAGTTATCGTCAAGGGCCGGCCGGTGGTAACCCTGGGTGCCTTACCGGCTAATATCTGTGTGGGTCAATCCGTATCACCCGGAGCTACCGCATCCTGCTATCTCGATGCATCCAGCACGTACACATGGTCGTTTCCCGGGGCCACTCCCGCTACAGCGTCAACCCTGAATCCGGGCAGTATCACCTATAATACGGCCGGTGGAGCAGTCATCACCCTGGCAGTAACCAATGAATGTGGTACCACTACACAGAATAATAATATTACTGTTAATCCCACACCGGTTATTCAGGCAGTATCTGATAAAGTGCTCTGCCATGGTGAAGCCACCGGAGCTATCAACTTCAGTACTACACCTGCCGCGGGTGTTTCCATTAGCTGGACGAATTCCAATACATCTATCGGACTGGCAGCATCCGGAACCGGGAATATTCCATCGTTCAACACCACTAACACTTCTGCCTCATCTGTTTCATCCGTTATAACGGTAACGGCTAACTTAAATGGTTGTACTTCCACTACCACCTTTACCATAACTGTTCATCCCAGGCCTGCCGCACCGGTAACTGCACCGGTGCAATATTGTGTGGGAGAAACTGCAGTACCCCTCACGGCCACCGCCATTGGCAGCAATACCTTACTCTGGTATACAACAGCCACCGGAGGCACGGGCAGTACCACTGCACCAACTCCCTCTACTGCCACAGCAGGTGCTACCATGTATTATGTAAGTCAGCTCAACAGTACTACGTCTTGTGAGAGTGTACGAAGTGCCCTCGTAGTTTCAGTGTTCCAGTCGCCGGTAATTACTGCCGCTACCGGAAGCAATCCCACTCAGTGTGCCGCAGCTAACGGGTCTATTGCTTTAAGCGGCTTAACACCTAATACTAGCTATACCGTAAGTTACACGTCGGCATCCGGAACCAACACTGTTACGCTTACCTCCAACGGCAGCGGAGTAATTAATATCACAGGGTTAACCGCAGGAAGCTACAGTAACATTGCCGTAACAGCCTCGGGTTGTGCCTCGTTACCGGTAGGACCCGTTTCACTGAGCGATCCATCAGCGCCCGCGGCGCCCGTGGCAAATTCCAACAGTCCGATTTGCAGCGGACAAACTTTAAACCTTACCGTAAACAATGTAACGGGTGGAACCTTTGCATGGACAGGCCCCGGAGGATTCAGCAGCACTACACAGAATCCTGTGATTCCTAATGCTACCACCGGTGCCTCCGGTACATATAGTGTAACCGTTACCGTGAATGGATGTACATCGCCCGCAGCAACCCTACCCGTTACCGTGAATGCTACTCCATTGATTACTGCGGCCACCAGCAATTCACCGCTTTGTACCGGTGAACAATTGCAACTGAGCTCAACAGTGAATTATGCAGGAACACTCACCTACTCATGGACAGGCCCCGGAGGATTTACTTCTTCCGATCCTAACCCGGTAATCAGTTCAGTAGGTTTATCAGCTGCAGGATCCTATACATTGCAGGTGACCGGCGATGCGGGAAGCTGTACTTCAACTTTGTCATCCGTACCCGTAACTGTAAATGAAACACCCGTAATCGATAGCATCCGGTCCACTAATCCCAACCAGTGCAGTACGCCTACAGGAAACATCCGGTTGTACGGATTAACGCCCGGATTCACCTATCAGGTGAACTATACCCGCAACACCATAGCGCAAAGTATCACGCTAACGGAAGATGCAGCCGGTGTGTTAACCATCCCCAATGTTACAGCAGGTACTTATGCGAATTTCGTTGTCATCAGAAACGGATGTTCAACTGTTGATAACTCCGTGGTGGTGCTAACCGATCCGGATCCTCCCACAACACCCGTGCCCGCAACAAACGCACCCATTTGTAGCGGAAACGCTCTTAACCTGACGGTTCCCGCTTACCCCGGTACAGCAACCTATAGCTGGACAGGCCCCGACGGGTTCAATAGCACGGTGCAGAATCCTGTGATACCCGCAGCTACCACCGCTGCCTCCGGCACGTATAGTGTAAGCGTTACCGTGAATGGATGTACCTCCGCTTCAGGAACTGTTAACGCAGTGGTTCATGCCACTCCATCCACGCCTGTGGCTACGTCTAACAGCCCGATTTGTAATGGCAACACCCTTCAGCTAAATGGCACTTCTACTTTTACAGGTGCGTTATCATATAGCTGGACCGGACCGGATGGTTTTTCGGCGAACGTTGCCAACCCTTCCATCCTCAATGCCCAGCCGGTAAACAGTGGAAACTATACCTTCACTACCACAGCGGTAACAGGAAACTGTGCTGCACCACCGGTAACTATTGCCGTAGTGGTAAATGCTACTCCGGTTATTACTTCAACCTCATTTACCAATCCAACCCAATGCAGTACTCCTACCGGATCTGTTTCGCTGCAGGGTTTGTTACCGAATACATTATATACCGTTTCATATCTCTTTAACACCAGCCCGGTTACTGCAAGTATTCAAACGAATGCTTCAGGTGTTTTAATCATCCCCGCATTGCTTGCAGGATCTTACAGCAACATTACGGTGGAGTTGAACAATTGTATTTCATCACCTGCGGCAGACATCATGCTGACCGATCCCAATCCACCGGCACCACCACAGCTCACTCAGAACGGTCCGGTGTGCGAACTGGAAACGCTGCAACTGAATGCATCAACAACCCTTCCGGGAACAGCATCCTACACCTGGAACGGACCGGCAGGATTCAACAGCACACAACAAAATCCTTCCATCACTTTAATGTCGGCTGCAAATGCGGGCTTGTATTCAGCAACAGTTACCATCAACAACTGTACCTCTGCGGCAGCGAGTATAACTGTGGTGGTACATCCATTGCCTCCGGCACCTACGGTAAATACGCCATTGGAATTATGTATCAATACAACGGCTGCACCTCTTACTGCTACTGCATCTGCTGGTAATACCCTTAACTGGTATCTAGGCGCCGGCAATACACTGCCTGTTCCAACAGCACCGGTACCTTCAACTGCTACTACCGGTTCAACATCTTATTATGTAACACAAACCAACACGTTTGGTTGCGAAGGACCGAATGCCACATTGGTTGTTCAGGTGAATCCTGATGCGCAGGCTTTATTTACTCCCACGCAAACCACCGGATGTCCGCCATTCGGGATCGATGCATCGGTAGTGGGATTACAAACATTCCCGCTGCTGAATAATCAGTACAACTGGTACGCCAACAACGTGTTTATTGGCAGTGGCACCACCTTCCCCGGATATACCATTCCGAATCAGAACGACAGTGTTGAAATTACTTTGATAACCACTTCGCTTTTTGGTTGTTTGCCTGATACCATGAAGCACACGTTCTATACGTATGTGTTACCAACGCCTTCCTTTACTACCGATATTCAGGAAGGATGCGGACCTCTGCTGGTGAACTTTCAGAACACCACACCCGGAGGCGCGGCTTATACTTATCACTGGAATTTTGGTAACGGCATTACATCCTCACTGGAACAACCGGGTTCCATGGTGTTTCAGCCGAATCCTTTAAGCGGAGATACGGTGTACAATGTGCAGTTACAGATTGTTTCTGTTTGCGATACCATCACGCTTACACAACCGATACGCGTGAAAGCAGCTCCCATCGCACTGTTCTCACCGTCACGCACCGTAGGCTGCTCTCCAATGCAGGTAACTTTTGTAAACACTACGCGGGGAAACAACGTAACCTATGACTGGAATTTTGGTGATGGCACCTCTTTCCAAACCACACAAAATACCAACGTATCTCATACCTACTTTACCGGAGTGGTAGATACATTCACTGTTCGGTTGATTGCCTCCAATGAATGTGGTGCGGATACCAGCTTCTTTGATATCATTACCGCACCGAACAATATCAATCTGAACTTCCAGATGAACGGACCGGATCAGTTTGGATGTGCGCCACACTCGGTGCCCTTCATCAACAATACTCCTGGAGCTAACGTATTCAACTGGAACTTTGGCGATGGAAATATCTTAAGTACTACTGCCAATGTAGATACAGTGTATCATACTTTCATTTCACCCGGCACCTATACCGTAACCCTGCATGCTGAAAATGCATGTACAGATACTTCTACCACCAGGATTGTAACGGTTTTCCCAAATCCTAACGCCGCGTTTAGGGCTGACCGTTATACCGTGTGTATTGGTGAACCCGTACAGTTTACCAATCAGTCTGATGCTGCCACCTCTTACTTATGGCAATTTGGTGATGGCACTACTTCAACCCTCGTGAATCCGGTACACGCGTATGCTGCTTCGGGCACGTATACCGTTAAACTGAATATCTACAGGGTAAACCCACCGGGAAATGTGTGTGTGGACAGCGTTGAACAACAGGTGCAGGTAGTAGCTGCGTTACCCGGTTCCTTCACTGTTCAAACTTCAGGTAGTTGTGTGCCTCTCACAGTAACATTTGTAAATGATCAGCGCCCCTCACAAACGAGCGTGTGGGATTTTGGTGATGGCAATACCGGCCTGGGCGACAGTGTGGTGCATACTTATCAAACTACCGGTGTATTCACGGTTCGGCTTACGGCTGTATCGCCCGGAGGGTGTACCTATACTTCCTCTCAGGTTGTTCGTGTGAACGGAGTGTCGGGATCTTTAACTTACCCCGGCGGTTTTGTTTGTTCACCCAATGCGGTTCGACTGGAAGTTTCAGGTAGTAACATACAATCGATAGCCTGGGACCTGGATGATGGCACCACATTCACCAACAACCAGCGGGTAATTTTTCACACATACGCTCAACCGGGTACCTACATTCCATCGGTTGTTTTACAAAGTGCGGATGGTTGCACCTATCCTATCCGTGGTACCGATACCATCAAAGTAGATCGCATCACTGCAGGTTACACGCATACCGTTGGTAATTTTTGTGGATATACCACAGTGCGATTCACCGATACCTCATCCGTGTTCTTTGGTAAGAACAGTGTGTTGTGGAATTTTGGTGATGGAAATACCGGTAGTGGTGTGAGCGTTGAACATCAATATACCATATCGGGAACATACTCCGTACAAATGATTGTAACCGGTAACAGCGGTTGTGCAGATACAGTAACCAAACAAATTACCATTAACGTGAACAGTATTCCATCGGCATCCATTGTGGCACCGGTGGATGTATGTACGGGTGAAGATGTTTTATTTAATAGTGTGCTGCAATCTATTGATCCGGTAACCTTAATACAATGGACGATTTCTAACGGAACTACGTTTACGGGTGACCGTTTCAATTATACGTTTACTCAATCCGGGAATTATACCGTGCGTTTGGTTGCCGGTACACCGGCCGGATGCCTCGATACGGCAGTCCATTCCATTCAGGTGCGTCAATCGCCCGTGGTTCGTGCCAGCAGCGATGTTACTTATTGTCTGGGTGGCTCCGCGCAGTTAAGCGTTACCGGTGGTTTACAATATCAATGGGCTCCGAATCAGGGATTATCCTGTAATGATTGTGCCAACCCGGTTGCCAATCCTACAGTAACCACTCCTTATCTGGTAACCGGAACTGCGGCCAACGGTTGCACGGCTACGGATACGGTAGTAGTAACCGTAATTCAACCACTGGTGATGGATGTTTCAGATAATGATACGATATGTATCGGACAATCGGCACCGTTGATGGCCAGCGGAGCAGCAACGTATGTATGGTCACCGGGAACGTCGCTCAACAGTACTACAGTTTCAAATCCGGTGGCAACGCCTTCTATCACCACTACGTATCGTGTTATCGGGTACGACGGACAAAACTGTTATACCGATACAGCGTATGTAGTAGTTGCCGTAGGACAATACCCAACCGTTTCCCTCGGCCCCGATCAGCAGTTGCCTTCCGGTACACAGTTGCCGCTGGCAACTACCATTCAAAACGGACCCATCGCACAATGGGAATGGACTCCAACGGGTGATCTGGATTGCGCTGATTGTCCGCTCCCCACGGCGTACATCCGCAATAACATCACCTATAAAGTGCGTGTAACGAATATTTACGGCTGCGATGCTACGGATGAGATGAACATTAAAGTTTTCTGTACCGACGGACAGGTATTTATTCCCAATGCGTTTACGCCTGACGGTGATGGGGTGAATGATATCCTGATGGTTCGTGGAACGGGAATAGCCCGTGTAAAATCATTCCGCATATTCAATCGTTGGGGAGAAGTGGTTTTCGAGCGCAGCAATTTCCTGCCTAATAACCCGGCGTATGGATGGAATGGAAAAGTAAGAGGCAAGGATGCACCACCGGATGTATTTGTGTTCACCGCTGAGGTGATATGTGATAACGGTACCCCATACACGTACAAAGGCAATGTTTCAATTATAAAGTAACTGACTAT
>DPFD01000075.1:1278-8895 GCA_003534175.1 Chitinophagaceae bacterium | reverse complement strand
CGCAACGTGAAAGACGATAAGGCCATGGTGGGTGGTTTCGCCCAGCTGAACGGTAAAACCGTGATGATCATCGGTCAGCAAAAAGGGAACAACACCAAAACGCGCCAGATGCGCAATTTCGGAATGGCAAATCCTGAAGGATACCGAAAGGCACTCCGGTTNNCCGAAAAATTCAATAAACCCGTAATCACACTCATCGACACTCCCGGTGCCTATCCCGGTTTGGAAGCTGAGGAGCGCGGGCAGGGAGAAGCTATTGCCAGAAATATTTTTGAGATGATCGGACTAAAAGTGCCGGTTATTTGTGTAATCATCGGTGAAGGAGCCAGCGGAGGCGCACTCGGTATTGGGGTGGGAGATAAAGTTGTGATGATGGAAAACACCTGGTACACCGTAATCTCTCCCGAAAGCTGCAGCAGCATTTTATGGAGAAGCTGGGATAAGAAAGAAGTGGCAGCCGAACAGTTACGCCTAACCGCAAAAGATATGCTCAACTTCGGGCTGGTAGATGCGGTGGTGCCTGAACCCCTGGGAGGCGCTCACTGGGATTATGATGAGGCAGCACAATTGCTGAAAAATTATCTCGTTCCGGCCCTCGAAGAACTGGAAAAACAAGATCCCGAAGAAAGAGTAAAAAACAGGATTGAAAAATTTGGCAAAATGGGTTTCTGGGAAGAATCCAATGCCTGATTTATTCAGCATCCAATCAAATGAATCATGTTAAAAATCGGCATATTTGGTACCGGGCATCTCGGTAAATTTCATATCAACAACTGGCTGGAAATTGCAGGTGCTGTCCTGGTTGGGTTTTACGATCCGAATGATCAGGTAGCAGCGCAGGTAGAAGAAACGTATAAGCTCCCCCGGTTCAATACCCCGGAAGCTTTAATGGATGCCTGTGATGCAGTGGATATTGTAGCTCCCACCATTTACCATTATGAGCTGTGCGAAATGGCCCTGCGCAAGGGAAAGCACGTGTTTGTGGAAAAGCCTCTGGCCAACACCATGGAAGAGGCCCGCTTACTGGTGAAGCTGGCAACGGAATCGAATGTAAAGTTTCAGGTAGGGCATGTGGAGCGTTTCAATCCCGCATACCTCGCCCTGAAAGAATATCAGTTGCAACCCATGTTCATTGAGGTACATCGCCTCGCGCAGTTTAATCCGCGTGGTACCGATGTGAGCGTTATTCTGGATCTGATGATACACGACATTGACATCATCCTGAAACTGGTTAAAAGCAACGTAAGTTATATCTCCGCCAACGGAGTAGCCGTGTTGAGCGATACCCCCGATATTGCCAACGTGCGTATTGAGTTTGATAACGGATGCGTTGCCAACCTTACCAGCAGCCGCATCTCCCTGAAAAGAATGAGAAAAATGCGCCTCTTCCAGAAAGACGCCTATATTGGAATAGATTTTCTGGATAAGAAATCAGAGGTGATCAAACTCAACGAGCCCGGCGATAAAAGTGTGTTTACTTTTGATATCGATACCAACAATGGAAAGAAAACCATTTCAATTGCCAACCCCGCGGTTGAAGACGGCAACGCGATTAAGATGGAGTTACAGTCTTTCCTCCATTCCATCGTAAACAATAAAGATACCGCTGTAACTATTTTCGACGGATTCAGCGCAATGGAAGTAGCACATAAAATTCTGGAGAAGATTAATCATAAACAACTCTAACAGGTTGCATCACCTTGAGGCAAAAAAGAATTCATACCCGTTGGTTAGTACTATCGGATGTGCTCATTGCTATCCTCACCTGGCTATGCTTTTACTATCTGCGGACAGTTATTTATGATTACAACTTCAGCATCCCGCCCGGGTTTTATCTTGGATTGTTTCTCTACACCCTCGGCTGGGTGATGCTCAACTACCTCTCGGGCACTTATACCGATGTTTACCGCAAATCAAGATTGGGAGAGGTGTGGCGTATCGTGGTTATCAGCCTGATTGGTTGCATGTTCCTGTTGTTCTTCTTCATTCTTAAAAATCCGCAGTACGACAATTTCAAATATTACGAGGAGTTTTTCAGTTTGTTGTTGCCGGTAATGCTCCTAACCCTTGCCGTTAGGATGTATGTGTTACATGTTGCCAAAAAACAACTGAATGCAGGGGAGGTTTATTTTAATGTGCTGATTGTTTCCGGAGGAGATAAGTCATCAGCAGTGTGGTCTCCCGGCACCGATTTCAAAGACCACAATGGGTTGAAGCCCGTAGCTTGTTTTTACATGGATGATAAGCCCGTGCCGTCGTATGCAGGGTTACACACTTTCAATGACCTGCAAAAGCTGGATTCCGTTATCCGGGATTATCAGATTGAATATGTGGTGATTGATATTGATAAGGAGGACCGTGTGATGCTGGGTACCGCGTTGCTGTATTTTATTGAGTATGATGTTGAGATTATGGTGAAGCCCGATTTGGTGGATATCATCAGCGGGGCGTTACAAACGTCCAATGTTACGGGTGTGCCCCTGATGCAGTTGCATCCCGGTCAGTTACCGGTGTGGCAACAAAACTTTAAGCGGGTGATTGATGTTTCGCTGTCAGTTCTTTTCTGCATCCTGTTATCTCCGCTTTTTGTGTACGCCGCTATACGGGTTTGGCGCTCCTCTGCCGGTGCGGTGATATTCCGTCAGGAGCGTATCGGCTACAAGGGTAAACCCTTCATCATGTACAAGTTTCGCTCTATGTACCGTGATGCGGAAGCGGAAGGTCCTCAGTTGAGTTACGATCTGGATCCGCGCATCACCCCCTGGGGAAGAACCATGCGTAAATGGCGTATTGATGAATTGCCGCAATTCTGGAATATCCTGAAGGGCGAGATGAGCCTCGTGGGGCCAAGGCCGGAGCGCCGGTTTTACATTCAACAGATACTGCAGGAACATCCCGAATACAAACTGCTGTTTAAGGTGAAGCCCGGTATTACCAGTTGGGGAATGGTTAAGTTCGGGTACGCCTCAACGTTAGATGAGATGATTCGCCGCATGCCCTATGATTTACTGTATGTAGAGAACGTTTCCCTGCTGCTTGATTTTAAAATTTTACTGCACACCATCCGCATCATTCTGGCCGGTAAGGGTAAATAATCACATGATGCCTTCATCTGCAAAACTGTAATAGCCGTCTTCACTTACAATGATGTGGTCCAGCACCTGAATGTCGAAGTATGCCGATGCCTGTTTTATTTTTTGTGTNNGAGGGATGATTGTGGCTGAGCACAATGGAAGTGGCTTCGAGTTCTATCGCTTTTTTCAATATCAGCCTGGGATCAGCTACAGTTCCGGTTAATCCACCCTGACTCACAATTTCGAAATGTTTGATGCGGTTGGCCCGGTTCAGAAAAACGACGGCAAATACTTCGTAAGGGAAATCTTTCAGTGTGGTTTTAAGATAACGTGCAATATCAGCACTGCTCTGTACCGCCACTTTTTTAATAATATCTCCCCCATGCCTGCGCCGCCCCAGTTCCATTGCAGCGGCAAGTCCTACCGCTTTTGCCGGACCGATGCCACTGATTTTGGTGTAATCGGCTACCGACATTTTCCCGAGCTCTTCCAGGTTGTTTTTACAGAGCAACAGCAGTTCCTTGGCCAAGTCAACGGCGGATTTATTTTTTGAGCCATGATTGAGTAAAATTGCTACCAGTTCCGAATGGCTTAAAGCGGCGGCACCCTTTTGCAACAGCTTCTCACGGGGCCTGTCGTCTGACGCCCAGTTTCTAATAGAATTTCCCTGTTTTTCCATAATACTTTCGAATTGTTTTAAACTAAATGTATTTTCGCAAAACTTTCTTTATTTAACCGTCAACAAACGTTTACATGATTCCAAATGCGAAAATATTTTCGGGTACCGGCTCGCAATACCTTGCCCAGAAAATTGCCAAAAAATTCGGGGAACCCCTCGGAAAGGTGAATATTCAACGATTCAGCGACGGTGAAATTGGTGTTGAATTTCAGGAAAGTATCCGCGGAAAATTTGTGTTCCTTATCCAGAGCACTTTCGCCCCTACCGACAACCTGATGGAATTGTTGTTGATGATTGATGCAGCCAAAAGGGCATCGGCTTATAAAGTGATTGCCGTGATACCGTATTACGGATTTGCCCGTCAGGACCGTAAAGACAAACCCAGGGTAGCTATCGGTTCTAAACTGGTAGCCAATATGCTGGTGGCGGCAGGGGCTGACCGGTTGATTACCATGGACCTGCATGCCCCGCAAATTCAGGGATATTTTGATATACCGGTGGATCACCTCGATTCATCCGCTGTTTTTATTCCCTACATCGAAAATCTCAAACTTGAAAACCTTACGTTTGCTGCTCCCGACGTTGGCAGCGCAAACCGCATCCGGGAGATTGCCACCTATTTTGAAGTGGAAATGGTAATATGTGATAAGCACCGGAAAAGAGCCAATGAAATTGCCAGCATGGTGGTTATTGGAGATGTTACCGATCGGGATATTGTGATTATAGACGATATCTGCGATACCGGGGGCACCCTTACCAAGAGTGCGGCCCTGTTGATGGAGAAAGGAGCGAGGAGCGTACGGGCATTGTGTACCCACCCGGTACTGAGCGGAAAAGCCTACGAGAATATCGAAAACAGTGTGCTGGAAGAACTGGTGGTGTGCGATACCATCCCCCTGAAAAAAGATTCTTCTAAAATTAAAGTAGTGTCAACCGACGAATTATTTGCAATTACTATACGTAATGCATTTGAAAACAAGAGTATAAATAGCTTGTTTATGAGGAGCCGCATGCAGAACAAAAAATAAATCCATTCGGAAAAAAGTAAATTTTCTGCTCCGGATTCAAAGATTTTGCCCTACCTTCGCGCCTCATAAATTAAATGTAAAATGAAAACAATTACGATTGAAGGTCAGTTGAGGACCGAAAACGGGAAGTCTGCCACCCGTCAACTTCGCTCTCAAAGTCTCGTGCCTTGTGTAATTTACGGCGGTGAAAAAGAAGTAAACTTTACCACCTCTGCAGCTGCACTGAAGCCGATTGTGTACACATCAGCCTTTATGCTGGCGAACATTTCAGTAGATGGTAAAACATACCGTTGCATATTGAAAGATTTGCAGTTCCATAAAGTAACCGATGAATTACTCCATGTTGATTTTCTGGAGCTGGTAGAAGATAAAAAAGTAATCGCCTCCCTTCCCCTGAAATATGTGGGAACGCCTGCAGGGGTAAAAGCGGGTGGTAAGCTGGTTACCAAGATGAAAACCCTGAAAGTAAAAACCCTTCCAAAATACCTGAAAGAGCAAATTGAAGTGGATCTTTCTGATTTGGAACTAAACGGTAACGTACGCGTGCAGGATGTGAAAGCTGAGGGAATGGAAATCATGAACTCTCCACGCATTCCGATTGCATCCGTAACCATGACCCGTCAGTTGAAACAGGCCGAAGCTGCTGAGTCAACTGCCAAAAAATAATCAACGGATTATTACTAAAATACTCTACATGCCCGCTCGCGGGCATTTTTTATGGAATTCAACTTGTGCTTAAGGCAAACTAGTTACCTTTGCGCACTTAAACAGATACTTTACCATGGGATTTGACAGAAATACAATTATCGGATTTGTGTTGATTGGGGTGTTGCTGGTTTCGATGTTTGTAATCAACAGCCGAAGCCGTTTGGCATACGAAGCAGAACAATTACGCATTAAAGATTCCATAGAAAACCTGAAGCCGAAAATTGCACCTGAACTGGCAGCCAAAGATTCGGCAAAGGCCGAAATACTGAAAGTGGAAGCAGGTGTGGGTGCCTTTCAAACAGATTCAGCAGAAAAGCAGGTTACACTTGAAAATAACCTCGTAAAAATTACTTTCACCAACCGTGGCGGACAACCATCGGCGGTGGAACTGAAACAGTTTAAAAAATGGAATGGCGATCCGGTGGTGCTGGCTGGCGATGATTTCAACAGCTTCTCCTACACCTACAACTCCGGAGTAAATCAAACGGCTCAGTCTGCTAATACGTTATTTAATGTGAGTGGAGTGGTTAAGAATGCTGACCATTCTCAACAGGTTACGTTTACCGTAGGCGATACCCTGGGCCAGTCTATCAGGCACGTGTACACGCTGAAGCCGGATAATTATATGCTTGATTTCGATATCGCGCTGAATGGAAGTCAGTTGTTATCCCGTAACGATTTAAGCATAGAATGGAAAACGGAAGCTCCCAAAGTGGAGAAAGATGCAAAGTATGAAGAAACACAAACGCATGTTTGCTACTTCAGCGGTGGCGAATATGATTTTGAATATGCAGGTTCTTCCGATAAATCTCTGAAGTTTGATCAACCAACCAACTGGGTGGTGCTGAAGCAGCAATTTTTTGCCTCAGGATTAATTGCACGGGATAAATTTAAATCGGTAACTACTACCTGGACGAATGCCGCGGCCGATACCGGCAAATCATACATTGTTCGCGCAACTACACAGGCTATTTCTGCAGTGAGTCAAACGGGCAATGTGTCGCTTCAGATGTACTATGGTCCCAGCGATTATAAAATTCTGAAAGCTTATAACAACGAATTGGAAAATATTGTGCCCTATGGTTCAGGTGTTTTTGCTTTTGTGAAATACATCAATCGGCACTTCCTGTTACCGGTGTTCGATTTTATCCATAAGCATGTAGCGAGCATGGGGATAGTGATTTTACTGCTTACCCTTTTCATACGGTTGATAACATCACCTATTCTCTACAAAAGTTACTTGAGTAGTGCTAAAATGAAAGCCCTCAAACCCGAAGTAGATGCTTTGCGTGCGAAGTATACAGATGCCAAAACAAAGCAGCTGGATCAGCAGGCGTTCGGTATGGAACAAATGAAACTATGGCGCAGTGCCGGAGTGAATCCGCTGGGAGGCTGTATTCCGGCGTTATTGCAACTCCCTATCTTCATGTCGCTGTTTTACTTCTTTCAGTCGAATGTAGATTTGCGCGGCAAAAACTTTTTGTGGGCAAAAGACCTGGCAGCATATGACTCTATAGCTACTTTACCCTTCAACATACCATTCTATGGCGACCACGTAAGTTTGTTCACCCTCACAGCCGTAATAACCAGCTTAATCATTTCTGTATACAGTATGGCCAACATGCAGGATAACAGCAATCCTTTCATGAAGTACATGCCGTACATCTTCCCGATTTTGCTGTTGGGTATTTTCAACAACATGCCTGCCGCACTTACATGGTATTACACCGTGTCCAATGCCATCACCCTCATCATGCAGTTTGTAATTCAGAAGTATATCATCAATCATGAAAAGATACTGGCACAGATCAATGAAAACATGAAAAAGCCGGCCAAGAAAAGTAAGTTTCAGGAACGGTTAGAGCAAATGCAGGAACAGCAAAAGAAAATGCAGGAGCTCAAAAATAAATCGAACAAGCGTTAATCTTTTAACATATTCATTGAAAAAGCTATCGAAAGGATAGCTTTTTCATTTTAGGAGTAGGGCGGTATTTTAATCATTCCTTGGCTAATCCTCCTGCAGGAATCAGTATCTTTACAATAGAAAATTTTTACATTATGAAGAACTGGTTCATCCTGTTGTTGACAGTGGTAGTTGCGTCCCATTTTCCTGCTCAGGCACAAAGGG
>DPFD01000075.1:0-1251 GCA_003534175.1 Chitinophagaceae bacterium | reverse complement strand
AATCATCAGGCAATTCAAAATTGTCTGCCATGAATGGAGCTACCATGAAAGTGTTTGTAAAAGCTACCCAAAGTAAAAGTGTGATGGAAAGCAGTATGGGGAGTGAAACCAATGTATACGATGCCAGGGCCGGAAAAGGGTTCATTTTGAAATCGTACAGTGGTCAGCAACTCATGATTACCATGAGCAAAGCGAACTGGCAACAAAAAAATAAAACACACGCTTCACTTGAATTCACCACAGAAGATACCGATGAAAAATTTGGAAATTATAAATTGAAAAAAGCAACGAGTGAATTACCCGGAGGCAGAACGTATACTGTTTTTTACACACCCGATCTGGTGTTGAACAATAAGGAATACAATAATGCTTTTCCGCAATTGCCCGGTGTGCCGGTTCGTTACAGCGTAGTTTCAGGTGATATTGTTTTTACTTATACGCTGAATAAGATTGAAACAGATCCGGTTCCTGCGGCAACATTTGATGCGCCCAAATCCGGCTATAGAACCATGACGTACGAAGAGAATATGCAACTACGCAAGGAAGGAATCCGATAATTAAATTGGCATCGGAATTTTTCAATAAATGGATGGAAAAAATTAAGGCTTGATTACCAGTTTCAAACCTGTATAACCCTGACGAATCTCAGAACTGATTGCTTTGTGCTTGTAAGGGATAATGTACACAGAGTTGCCTTTCTGGAAGGTAACCAGATAATTGGAAGCACTTCCCCGTGCGTTGGTAGCAGGTAACAGGGTGCCGGTATATTTTAAACCGGTTTTCAGATTGAATGAAAGATTGCTTTTGATGTTGTTGTTTGTATTCACAATGTTCAACTTCACTTTGCCTTTTTTCTTACCAATACCACGGTCGGCATAGGAAGCCCATATAGTGCCCCCGGTAACCAGCGCGGTAAAGAATAATATTTTAGCAAATCTTTTCATGTCTTAAAAATATGGAATTTTCCATATCTGATACAAATATAATTAAAAAGTTTTAACAAATCAAATTAATTGTTGCAACATCGAATATTTTTTTGGGATGTGGATAAAAAGTTAATTCGGNNATAAACCTTTAACCCATGAGTAAAAACCCCTACCGTCAAGACAGAGAGGAAATTCGTGAATTACTGGCCCAATATGATAACCTGAAGAACGGAAGAGCGCACGGTTTTATTGAGGAGGATGGTTTTGAACGCATTATTGAGTACTACGAATTCAAGGAAGATTATAAAACGGCTCTGGAAGCCGC
>DPFD01000167.1 GCA_003534175.1 Chitinophagaceae bacterium | reverse complement strand
GCAGCTTTTTTAGCGGCTTTCTTAGGAGCAGCTTTTTTAGCAGCTTTCTTTGGAGCGGCTTTTTTAGCAGCTTTTTTAGGAGCAGCTTTTTTTGCAGCTTTCTTAGGAGCAGCTTTTTTTGCAGCAGCTTTCTTAGGAGCAGCTTTCTTTGCAGCCTTCTTAGGAGCAGCTTTTTTCTTGGTTGTAGCCATTTTTTTGAATTTAATTGGTTAGTAAATAATACTTAAAAATAAATACTATTTTGTAACTACCAAAAAAATCATCAAAAAATTTAAACAGCGGCTTCTACCTCATTTACAGAAACAAGGAGTTTATCACCCTTGGTTTTACGAAACTGAACGATACCATCGGTTAATGCAAAGATGGTAAAGTCTTTTCCAAGGCCTACGTTTTTACCGGGATGGTATTGTGTTCCTCTTTGGCGAAGGATGATGTTACCTGCCAGCGCAGCTTGTCCGCCATAAATTTTTACACCGAGTCTTTTGCTTTGTGAATCGCGGCCATTCTTTACCGAGCCTTCACCTTTTTTATGTGCCATTTTAAAAAATTAATTTTTGAAATTTTGCAAAATCAAAATTCATTACGCAATAGCAGTCACTTTAACTAAAGTGTACTGAGTACGATGACCGCGTTTTTTGCGGAAACCTTTTCTTCTTTTCATTTTGAAAGCGATTACTTTATCGCCTTTCACCAGGTCATTCACAATTTCACCTTTTACAACCACCTGCACATCTTTGCCTGTGGAAACGGTGTTGCCATTATGTGTAAACAGCACATCAGAAAATTCCACGGCATCTCCGGTTTTACCGGTCAGATGTGGAACATAAATGCTGTCTCCTGCTTTTACTTTAAATTGCTGGCCTGCAATTTTTACTACTGCTAACATATCTTGCCAAATTTTGGAGGGCAAAGGTAAGGAAATACCTGCAGAATTTTCATTAAAATCTTAAAAATATTCATACTTCAGGGGAAAAGCACGGAAGGTCGGTGGATTTCAGCCTTTTTTATCCATCATTTTATCCGTTATATTCGCTGCTGTGAAAGGAGCAAGGCGTTATATCTCTATGATTTTCAGTATTTATGCGTTTATAATTTTCGTAAGCGTGATGTTGCTGCTTTTTCCCGCCGTAATTGTAGCTTTCTTCATGGGGCGTATCCGCGGGGGAAATCTGGTATATGATTTATGCCGGTTATGGGCAGATATTGCCTTTGTGTGCTGGGGATTCAGGCACCGTAATATATATGAGGCCGCCCCCCTTCGTGACCGGCCGGCGGTATTTGTGTTCAATCATGTTTCCTTTATGGATATACCGGTGATGATGAAAACGTTCCGTAAACAGCACATCCGCATCCTCGGCAAAGCGGAAATGGCCAAAGTGCCCCTGTTTGGGTTTCTATATAAACAGGCCGTGGTGATGGTAGATCGCAGTTCTGCGGCGGCCAGGGCCAAAAGTTTGCATGATCTGAAGGAAATGTTGCAACACAATATCTCGGTGGTTATTGCTCCTGAAGGCACATTCAACACCACCCACCAACCTTTAAAATCTTTTTACGATGGGGCGTTCCGGTTGGCCATTGAAACACAAACCCCAATTCAGCCGGTTTTGATTCTCGACACCTACGACAGGATGCATTATGCTTCCGTATTTTCGATGAATCCCGGCCGCTCCCGGTCGGTTTACCTGGATCCGATTGAAGTGGATGGCCTCACCCTGGATCAGGTAAAAATGCTGAAAGAAAAAGTGTATCATGTAATGGAACAGGGATTGATACGATATCAGGCAAGTTGGATAAAACAACCGGTGCATGCAGGAGAATGATACCATATTCTATAATACACCCACCGTTTGGGTTGATGTTATCCTGCCGTTGGCCCTGCCACAGGTATATACATATCATGTGCCCCCGGAACTGGAATCATCGGTACAACCGGGTTGCCGGGTAGAAGTTATTTTTGGAAAATCAAAACGCTATGCCGGCATCATTCGTTCGGTGTTGCGCACCACACCGTCCTATCCAACCAAACCCATTCTTCAGGTACTGGATGATACTCCGCTGGTTTTTGAAAATCAGTTGAAACTGTGGAAGTGGATATCCGGATACTATCTCTGCACCGAAGGTGAGGTGATGTCTGCCGCGTTGCCCGCCAACTTTAAACTCAGCAGTGAAACCATTCTGTTGTTCAATGAAGAAGCCGGGGATGATTTTCTGGATCTGGACGAACGGGAATATATTGTGGCCGATGCCTTATCTATTAGGAAACAACTCACCATGCGGGAAGTACAGGAGCTGTTAGACATCCACCATGTGTACCCTGTAGTGAAAAAACTGATTGATCGAAAAGTGTGTGTGATATGGGAGAAGATGATGGAAAAAGTGAAGGCACGGCGCGAAAAGTTTGTTTTGCTGAACCCGGAGTACAGAGATGAATCAAAACTGGAAGATGTACTCAACCATTGGAAGGGCGCACCCAAACAAATGGAATTGTTGCTTGCCTTTTTGCACCTGGAAAAAACAGAGGGAGATGTAATTCAGGCAAAATTATTGCAGAAGTCCGGCGCATCAAAAGCACAATTGAATGCACTGGAACAGAAAAAAATATTACAGGTTGAAGAGCGTGCGGTAGATAGAATACAATTGCTGCCGAAATACATCAACTCAAACTTTACCTTATCGGATGCGCAGTTACAGGCCATGAATCAGGTGAAGGAGAGTTTTAGCTCCCGTCCGGTTTGTTTGCTGCATGGCGTTACCGGCAGCGGTAAAACCCTTGTGTATGTAAAGCTGATGGAAGAAGCGCTTCAAGCCGGCAAACAGGTGATTTATCTGATACCTGAAATTGCACTAACGGCACAGCTTATACGAAGATTACAGGTGTATTTCGGAGGGTATATTTCTGTGTACCATTCCCGGTTTAATGATCAGGAACGTGTGGAGCTTTGGAACAAGGTGCGCAGCGGAGAAACGCGTATATTACTTGGGGCAAGGAGCGCGTTGCTGCTGCCGTTTGTAAACCCGGGTTTAATTATTGTGGATGAAGAGCACGATGCGTCTTACAAACAACAGGATCCCGCCCCCCGGTATCATGCACGGGATGCAGCCATTTATTATGGCACATTAACAGGAGCAAATGTGTTGTTAGGCAGCGCCACACCATCGCTGGAAAGTTATTACAATGCAATCAACGGGAAATACGGATTGGTAACATTAAAAGACCGTTTTGGTGAAATGGATATGCCCGAAGTGGAAGTGGTNNNNGATCAGCGAGCGTATGAAGGAAAGTATTGCGGAAACCCTTGCGGCGAACCGGCAGGTGATCCTGTTTCAAAACCGACGCGGGTATCATCCGTATATGCTCTGTGCTACCTGTGGCTATATTCCCAAGTGCACCCACTGCGATGTGTCGCTCACCCTGCATAAATACAGCAACAAACTGCACTGTCATTATTGTGGCAGTACGTATCCTTCACTAACCTCCTGCGTAGCCTGCGGTGCCCAAACATGGGTGGAAAGAAATTTCGGTACGGAAAAAGTTGAGGAAACCATTGAACAACTTTTCCCTGAGGCTAAAATAGGACGAATGGATATGGATAGTGTGCGGGGAAAAATGGCGCATGATCATATTGTAAAATTATTTGAACAGCACAAACTGGATATACTGGTGGGCACACAAATGGTGGTGAAGGGCTTGGATTTTGAACACGTAGGACTGGTAGGAATTTTGGATGCTGACGGCTTGTTGAATTTTGCCGATTTTCGGGTGAATGAACGGGCGTTTCAGTTGATGGAGCAGGTGAGCGGACGTGCCGGCCGGAAACATGAAGTAGGCAAGGTGCTCATTCAGGCCATTCAGGTGAAGCACCCCATTTTATTGTTTGTTCAGGCTCATAATTATGAAGCGATGTATGAGTCTGAAATGGAAAACCGAAAAACATTTTTTTATCCGCCCTTTAGCCGGATGGTAACCCTCAGGCTGAAACATAAAACATTGCAGAAAGTGCAGGATGCTTCCCTTACACTCGCACAACATTTGAAGAAAGATATGATGTTGGTTGGACCGGCAGCTCCTATGGTAGGCCGTGTGAGAAACCAGTACATTATGGAACTGATGATTAAATTGCCGAAAGACGCGCAAGGTAGCGCATTGAAACAGGTTATTCGAAATGCTATACAAACACTGCTGGCCGACAAACGCTTTTCACCTGTGCAGGTAGTTGTGGATGTAGATCCTGTATAAAAGAATGAAACATGACAAACATCGAACTGATTGAAAATAAATCGCTGCGGCACCTTAATACATTTGGTATGGATGTGTATGCGCGCTGGTTTACTGAAGTACAATCAGAAGACGCATTAAGAAGCGCGTTGGAGTGGGCGGCTAAGTCTGCAGGCAATCCATTCATCCTGGGGGGAGGAAGTAATATTTTGTTTACCAGAAATGTAGATGGGTTGGTAATTGCCAATGCTATTCCCGGAGTGGAAGCAGTGAAGGAAGATGCAACCTGTGTGTGGATAAAGGCCGGTGCCGGTGTGCGTTGGCATGCGTTGGTTGAATACTGTATTCGTAATGAATATGCCGGTATAGAGAACCTCGCCCTGATACCGGGGAATGTAGGTGCAGCACCCATGCAAAATATCGGTGCCTATGGCGTGGAGATTAAAGATGTGTTTGATTCCTTAACAGCAATGGAGGTTCAGGATAAATCCATACAGGTGATGGATGCGGAGTCCTGCGCTTTTGGATATCGTGAAAGCAAATTTAAACGGGCATGGAAGAACAAGTATGTAATCACTTCAGTTACCCTCCGGTTGAATAAAATTCCGAAGTATAATATCGAGTACGGAGCCATAGCACGCGAATTGGAAAACATGGGTGTGAAGGAATTGAGTATTCGTGCTGTTGCCGATGCGGTAATAAAAATTCGTACCGGTAAATTACCTGACCCGGCAGTGATTGGAAATGCCGGTAGTTTTTTTAAGAATCCGGAAGTGCCGGCAGAAACCTATAATGCCTTGAAACAGTCCTATCCGGAAATTGCAGGGTATGCATTAGAAAACGGAAAAGTAAAACTGGCTGCGGGCTGGCTGATTGAACATAGTGGTCCGGCAGCGGGTGTTTCATGGAAAGGATACAGAAAGGGTGATGCGGGGTGCCACGCGATGCAGGCATTGGTACTGGTGAATCATGCACATGCCTCCGGGAATGACATACTCGAACTCAGCGAGCAAATTATTGCATCTGTACAACATAAATTTGGTGTAACACTGGAAAGAGAAGTGAATGTGTACTAAATTTTTTCTGAAAGCCTGCACATTGTTTTATTGACTTGATTGAAAGGATGTAAGGTGTGCAAAGTGAAATGAATCAAACGTTTCTTACCCTTTAATATTCGATATAATCTGTATTTAAATAGGTATAACAGAAAATAAAGTGTAGATTTGTATCCTTCATCAGAAGATTGAGTGTTCAATCGTACAGTATCACCGATACTTAACAATTAGATTCCCAATTTTTTAATCAAGCGTCATTCACCACAAATCAGGTGGAATGAAATTATTTAAATCAAGCCCATGCAAATGGGAAAAAACAACACAATGAAAAAAGGNNGGTTTTATTAAAGGCGAAGATGGACAAGAAGTTTTTGTTCATGTAACAGGATTAAAAGAAGACATTCAGGAAAACGACCTGGTGGTGTATGATACCGAAGTAGGGAACAGGGGAGTGAACGCCGTGAATGTGAGTTTACAACGTTAATTCTACCGTTAATTCAGAAAGCAGCTATTGAGCTGCTTTTTTTTTGTCCTTTATTTTACGTTAGACCTCTATCAGGTGACATTCCACTATGCCAATGCAGATGATGATGAATGAAAACTGAAAGCAGATGGGTAAATAAATTGTTGTATGTGGCCGGTTTAGTAAAAAAACTTTATTGTTACGTATAAATTCATTATACTTGTACGTACAATAATTCATTTATGGATACTAAATTGACGGTTAAACTTGATAGCAATATAATTGAGCAGGCTAAAATCTATGCAAGAAAGAAGAATACAAGTCTTTCGAAACTGATAGAATCATACTTGGGTTTGTTAGTTGAACCAGACAACAAGCAGACAGTTACTCCTCTGGTAAAGAGTCTTTCAGGAATAGTTTCTTTACCCAAAAACTACGACTCCAAAAAGGAATACAAAAAGCATTTACAAAGCAAATACTCAAAATAGTTATGGAACAAGTTTTTGTAGATACAGATGTTTGTCTTGACTTGTTGTCGGGTAGAATGCCGTTTAACAGTCGGGCAGAAGTCTTGTTTTCGCTAGCTGATTCGGGGAGTATTAAAATCTGTGTATCCTCAATTTCATTTGCGAATATTGATTACGTACTTCGCTCGCAATATACGGTAAAGAATACTCGACAAATTTTGGCTAAGTTCAAAACCCTTGTAACTGTACTTACTGTTGACAGCAAAACGATCGACTTAGCAATTGCTTCAGACTTAAACGATTTTGAAGATGCAATTCAGCATTCATGTGCAGTAGAGAATTATCTAGGGACTATCATTACCCGGAATATCAAAGATTATAAGAAGGCTTCCATAAAAGTTATGACTCCAGAGGCTTACATTTCAAAGCCTAGATAAGGCTTCCGCCTGAATACAACATTTTCCAGATTACATATTGTATGGTTTACACACTTCATGCAAGGAGTGCTTCGCGTTAGTGATTGAAGTGGAACCGCCGTAGGCGGATGCAACGGAAAGCACGGCCCCCCGCCCCCGCCGCGGCGCGGCGGGGGGAAACGCCCAAAAACAGTACCTGAATAAATTACTGCTCTTCAGGTTTGCCCGATTAATGTATTAAAAAAGGCACCCTTATCAGGTGCCTTCATTATATCGTTTACGCGTAACCGTTAATTACTATCAGGTACCGGAGCTGTTTGTATGTTGCCCTGTGTTTCTACATTGGGCTGAGCGTTCATTTGTTTGAACTGTTGTTCGAGGCTGAAGAGGGCGCGCAGCAATCCGTCGTTGCGTTCTTCTTCATATGCCAATGGCTCCCGCATTCTGTCGGGCAGCGACTGATAATACGCCTGTTGCTGTTCCATATCTTTCTGCAACTGTGTGCTTACTTTTTTAATCAACGCGGTGTCGTTGGCCTTGTAGGCTGCATACAGGAACTGCAGGGAGATGGTGTTGTGCTGTTGATTCCGGCTCACCATGGCATAGGGAAGATTTTCTTCGGCCACAGACTGGTCGTATTTATTCAACAGTTTACGGGCGTTTTCCAGTTTACCCGCATCGGCCAGGGATCCGGCAGCTTGTGCATACGCCAGGCGGATGCCGTTCAGGTGTCTGCGGTTTTCTTCATCGAAGTACACACCCGGTGTACCTGCATTTCCGAACTTGAATTTACTCAGCATTACATCTGCCACGCGTTCGTGGTTTACATCGCTGTTGGCTACGGGTACCAGGCGGTAGGTCATACCATCCTGGCGCAGATAATCCCCAAAGCCCAGTTCACCATACACCGAGGTGAAATAAATAGGGCGTTCCCAGTTATTTGCTGCGATGATATTCAATATAGCCGCATCATTTTTGAACAATGCATTTTTCGGAATTTCGAAAGTCATGGCCGGTAAAATTTCATCATCGGCATTCACGGTTCCGTTCTTCAACACTTTTTCCCTGTCTACCGGAATGAATACTTTCTTAGTAGGGAAAACATTCAGGAAGCTGCCGTCGCGGGCACGTTCCATATTGGCCTGATCATCGCTGCCGGCATAATTTTTCATCATGTAGGCAAGATCCATGTACTGATCAGGATTTACACCCGGGCGAGGGGCGTAGTAAATGATATCGCGGGTAGGGCCTTCAATTTGTTCTTTTGTCCATATTGGATCAATCGGCGCACTCTCATTTAGTTTATATCGCAATTGGTTGATGTACCAGTCTGTACCCAGGAGGCTGGAGTTGATCACCCGCACATCGGGGCGTACGCCTTCCACTTCCTGTGCGTACCAGAGTGGATAGGTATCGTTATCTCCAAAAGAAATAACAATAGCATTGGGTGCACAGCTTTCGAGGTAGTTGATGGCTAAATCGCGTGCGAGGGTTTTCTTGCTTCGGTCGTGATCATCCCACTCCACACTGGCCATGAGCATCGGCACGGCCACCATACACACAGCGGCGGCTGCATAGGCAGATACTTTCAGGTT
>DPFD01000174.1 GCA_003534175.1 Chitinophagaceae bacterium | reverse complement strand
CCAAAAACTCATCACCCCATAGCCAACACATCCGTAAGCCACACGTACACCTGTACCATCAACAATTCGGACAACAAAATTATCGGCAGTATAGGTATCATATCCCAATAAACCAACAAACCATTGTGTACCCTTTACCAGTGAATTGGATATCCAGGTTACATAATCGAAATAATGATCAACAAATGAACTATACATTCCTCCCGGGGCAGCCAAACCAATAATGAGTTCGGTACCCACATAAAAAAAAAGAAAAAATGCCAAAAACTTTAATACAAATATTAAAAACTTTCTATCTTTTAAAAATTCGAGGTTCATTATTTTATGAATTAACTGAGAAGAGCGCCTTGTGCTGATTGATGATTGAATTCATCTGAATGTTGCTCATGATATATTCATGTGATTTAAGTGACCATACTTCAAATTCAGCAGCGTTCATTTCTGCAAATCTATCGATAGCATTCAACAGTTCGCTGCTATTTAACTCAACATTTATTCCTGCCTGATGCAGTTGCAGTTGATTCCAGGGAGTATGTTTACTGGTAATTACCGGACACCCCGAGCTCATGGCTTCGATAATGGCATGAGCATAATTTTCGCTTTCACTGGGCATCACAAACACATCATTTTTTACTAATATACTTTCAACCTGATGAGGCGGTATTTCTCCTACATATTCTACCACCACATTTTCGGGCATTTTTGAAATCAAAGTCATGCATTGCTCCCAGTAAGCTGCATCCTTTACAGGCCCCGCTATTTGATAATGAACTTTATAATAACAATGTAGTAGCGTCTCTAACACAAGAAGATGATTTTTCATCGGACTGATTAATGCGAGACTCAACATCCGAAGAACTCCTTTTTGTTTGTTTTCGTTACGATGGAATTCAAATAATCGGGGAAAGTTTTCTGCCACATTCACCTGAACCGGTGTGTTGAAAAACTTTTGAATAGCCCGTTTCTCCAACTCATTGGTGGCATGAAAAACTACTTTTTTATGCCATCCCATCCCCCTCCAGAAAATAAAAAAAAGTTTCTTTTTCCATTTTTTCTGTAGCAGTGCCCCTTCATGTAACATCCCTCTGGGCGCAACAACTTTTTTTACTGACTTTCCGTACAACAGTGGTATTACATTAAATGGAATTGAGTAAAGACCGTTTACATATATCACATTCGGGTGTATCTGGTTGTATACCATTGCAAACTTTTGCCTGCTATTTCCTGCAGAAGCGTAAAACACTTTAGTTTGAGCATTGTAATCAATCCAAACATCACTTTTTACATCAAGTACTTCATTGTTCAAATCCCGGTTGCTGCAAAAAATATAGTATTGTGAACCTACTGCAATTTGCCTTACCAGGTTAGCCACCGACCGGATCGGGCCACCGGCTCTGAACGCGGGCTCAAACCAGTCAATACAAATTAAAACTACAGTCTGTTTAGTCTGCATTCAATGGATCTTTTACAGGAGTTGCAGATAAGTATCTATGCAGCCAGGGGAATACAAAAAAGCGAAGCAAAAAGAATGTAAGTAAGGTGGCAAATAAGCGACCGACCAATTTGGTGCTATCTACCTCATAGGCTACAAATTCCATAAATATGGCACATACCACTGCATAATTAAACAAAATATTGGGAGATGATTTTCTGATAAAGTAGAAGTAAGTACTTCCGTAAAACACTCCGATCAGCAGCAGCGGCAAGAACATACCGAGCATACCAAAATCGATGTAACAATCTGCAAAATAACCCAGGCTAAAAGACGCTCCCTGTCTATGGCCGGCATACGCAAGGCCGGTATATTTTCTGGTTTTTACCGTTGCTTCAAAAATAGGTTTATCCGGATTAAAGGCTCTTGGAGTGAGGGAATAAGAAATGGAATGTCCCCAGTTCGCACCGTATTCAAAGGGCAGCACAGAAGGTACGTTATCCATTGTTTTAGCCATGTGGAAGGTATACTGGAGCCTGTCAAGCAATTGAGCAACCGGATCTGCCGAATATTCACCGCTACCTGTTTGAATAAGATCAATCAGTTTGTTCATGGCCTCCTCTTCTGAAACCTGTACGGTTTGAGTCTTGGAACCCTGATTCAAAAATTGACGATATTGTCCTTTGATGGTTGTCCAGAATACACCTAAGTAAAACACGAGTGCGATACCAGCCATCACCATAACGAGGTGTCGGAATTTTACCGAATGAATCAGCATAATCATCACACAGGCTGTAAAGAATATAACGTCTTTAAATTCAGAAAAATAACTGAAAAATCCGGAAAGAAACTCAGCAATGCAACAGATAATAAAAATCTTCAACATCGACTTTTTGAGCATAACCGACAAACCGAAAAGTACAAACAGGAACCATTTTACCTTCACTAAACTTAAAATAATCTGTGTAAACCCTGCATATCGGAATGCTATGGCTGAGATAATATTTGTTACAAAAAAAGCAATGATGTATACAATAAAAACCTTTTTAGTATCTAATTTCTCGGCCTGCCGTTTTAAATGCTCTAATGAAAAATCTGGAATTTTATTATTAAAGTAAATCACGGGAACCATCAGGAAAACAAGACCGACATAACTCAGCATAATTGCCTGTCCGGTATTGGGCGACCTGAAGTTTATATCATAATCCAGATAATTACTCAGCCACACTCCGGCTGAAATCTGCAGGAAGTGGTACAAAAATATTAATGTAAAAACAGCAGGTTTGTAGCTTCTTTGTAAGTTTATTAAAATAGCCCCTAGTACGAATGAACCAAAAAAGAGATAGATCCCATTATCAAGCAACAGTTGTAAAAACAACAGCAGTATCAATAAATTCTGGCTTGAATCATCGAATCGAATTCGGCTGTCATGTGGCAAACGAATACTACCGGGCATCATTAACTACATTTTCGATGACTTCACAAATACTTGTAAAATTATATGCCTGAACAATTTCGAGGGAACGAGTTCCCATGATTTTCAGTTGGTCACTCTGATCAGCCACCAGTTGCATATGGTGTACCAGATCAGTGATATCACCTGATTTGAATATATAGCCATTGTAACCGTGCTTCACTAAATTAAATGCACAACCGCATGTATTACTCACCAGAACAGCTTTTCCGGCTGCCATAGCCTCATTAACTGCCAGTCCCCATGTTTCGGGGCCCAGAGAGGGCAACACAAATACATCACCCAAATGATAAATTACCGGCATTACGGATTGATTCTGAAAAGGCAGAAAATGGATTCGGGGGTGATTCCCGGCAGCCAGGCGCATGTCATTTTCCAGCGTACCATCACCAATCATAACCAGGTGGGCGTTTGGATGTTTTACTTGTATAAAAGCTTCAATCAACTTCACCGGATATTTCTTTCGTTCAAACTTCGCAGCAAACAAATAAACCAGTTCACCATCTTTAATACCGAGAGACTCCTTCATGCCTGCGGCTTTTAACAAATACTCATCCTTCACAAAAAACCTTTCATTGTCAATGGCATGAGGTGCATGAACAAGTTTTTTGGACGGCACCTTGTTTGCTATAAAATAATTCTTGTTTGCCTCTCCTACATATAGCGCTACGTCAATATAACGATAAACCCAGCGCAATAATATTGTACGGGCCCAATGCATTATAAAACTGTGCTGATCTAGCAAGGTTGAATCGCCTCTGAAGATAACCGGTATTTTATTCTTAAAGTGCCTCATCACACTCAAGTGAGATTTGAAAGCCCAACCAAATACCAGTACAGCATCTGCCCCTCAATCCTCTATTTCACTGTGTATTGTAGGATTATCAATTCCGGTAAAATGACTTGACCCTGGTTTCGATGAAACATTCTTCAAAAAAGTATAATCGTACCCGTTCAGTAAAGGAATATCCCATTCTATGTTAATTCCAAATCCCGGATCGAATTTCTTTTCCAAAACCCCTTCGCCCCATGTATAAAAAACCCGGACTTGTATCCGTTTCCTTTTACTCAATAGCGCAAATAAAGGTGCATTGTATTGAATGGGATGGGTAGTAATTATGGCTAACTTTTTCATCAAAAGTTTTCTGAAAATAAATGAATAGTTGGTGCTGAAGATAATCTCTGCTGCACAAATTGAATATCCTTCAAATAAATAGTATTGAAACTACCGAAACTGTCCACCAAAGTCAGTTCTCTTTTGAATCCGTCGTAAGTATATGGTTTAAACCCATTAGACAAAAGCAAATGATGTAAATCAGATTCATTGTAACCGTAACGCGCACCTGATCCATTCAATTCAATAATGATTCCTTTTAAATAATTGTTTGCCAGGAGTTGATTCATTCCCCGCAGCACTTCCGTTTCAAATCCCTCCACATCGATCTTGATAAGCATCGGTTTATTTACAGAATTACATACCTCATCCAATGCTACCACAGGAACCTGAACCACTTTGGAGAAATCTTGAATCGATTTTTCAGGAATAACATGGTTTACACAGTCGTAGGCTTTCGTGAAATATAAAAAACCACCTCCCCCCCCAACGCCTTTATTCAAACACTGCACTTTATCCTCTAAAGAATTCGCACGCACATTCTGTAACAATGACTGGTAGGTGAAAGGGACAGGCTCAAAGGATATGCAACTGGCTTTTGAAACACCTGCTGCCAAAATCGTGTAACTACCTACATTCGCTCCTATATCTATAAAGAGATCATCACTTCTAAGAAAATGAATCAGGAATGTCATGTCGTTAAAGTCGTGCAATCCTAAATAAATATTTCCGGTAGCCCCTTTCATATTTCTGTCCACTATCAAAACAGTATCCCCCACAAACTTTACCTTATGTACACCGGGTTTTAAACGCGACATCAACTGCCAACGAAAAAACTTATAATATGCACGTGATTTGTGCTTCCCGGCAAGCGGATGCTGATGAATATATTGGAAAATTGAGCCTAATCTTTTAATGGATGACATAAAATTTATAATCTTTTGACACAATACTTCATATAGTTGTAAGTCAGCATTAGCATCGAATCGAAATTGGATAGTAAGGTGTAGTATTGTTTGGCTAAATCGTAATTCCCCTGCCTGAATGACTTTAACATTAAAGTGTAATAGAACATCAGTTTTTTCTTTCGCAACAATTTTCGGCCTTCCTGTTTGAGTGAGTCGTTCACATATCCGAGCAAATGATGGTACACCTGAAGATCTTCTTTAACATGGTAGATGTAATACTTTGCATCTCTGCTCAGCTGCTTTTCATGATCGCGTAACTTTATAAGCGACCGGCGAATAAATCCTACCGGAAAGTATTCTGCAATCCTAACCTGCATGTCGAAATCGGCAGAAATTTTCATTTGTTCGTTATACAAGCCTACTTTATCAAATGCTTTTCTGGTGATGCAAACGTTTGCGATATTTCCTGCTATTGAACCGTATTCAAAAGAAATAAGGGCATGTTTTTCTTTGGATATGATTTCGGGCGTGTCATCTGGCTTGTAAGATTTTACCAGCTCTCCCCGATCATTTATAATATCACGTGCACTGTATGAAAACCCCACTTCCGGGTTAGCAAGATGAAAAGACACAAACCCATAAATACATTCAGGATACATGATATCGTCCTGCGCCCATAATTTAATCAACTTGCTGCCAGATTTTTTAATCATTTCATTCAGGTTATAAAATAACCCTTTATTGCTCTCATTACGCATTAAAACAATGCGTTCATCAGTTAGTTGTTGCAAATATTCCCAGCTTCCGTCGGTTGAACGATCATCCAGAATCAGGAATTCAAAATTTTGAAATGTTTGCTGCAATACACTTTCTACAGACGCTTTCAGAAAGTCGCCCCCATTGTACACAGGCAAGATAATGGAAATGTCGGGCAGGTTATCTTTCACTTTTTTAAGTTCAATGCTTTATCTAATAAACCGGCCAGGGTGCACGTAACAGCTTCAGCAGAAAATGAATTAAAAACAGTCATGTCAACCTGTTCCGGATGAAAGCCGGATAAATATTGTAAGAACGCTTGATAAAATTCATTAAAATTCTCAGCCACTTTGAACACTTCGTCCTCTCCGTTAAAATCCAGCACCACACCGGCGTTCGATTTTCGAATCACTTCTACGGCAGTACTGTTGGAATGCAATATAGCCATCAAAGGCTTTTTACTTAAAACACCCTGATATGTTTTGCTGGGTGTGTAATGTGGCTCAGTGCTCCCTAAAATAAAAACTGCATCTGCATTATCGAGATGTACCAATACATCCAGATAAGGTATGCGTGCGGGATATTCAAAAACAACCTTCTCCCATAAACCATATTTTTCGGCCATAGGTTTAATGTTAAACCCTGCAGGATCATTCGGGGTTTTACCGGTTCCGATAAAATGAAACTCAGTATGTGCATACAATTCCGGATTGTCTTGAACAGACTTAAAAATCACTTCCAGCAGCACGTATGATTTGGGTAACATAGCGCCTGCATAGATCAACTGAACTTTATTCGGATTGCTTTTAAATAAGTAAGGAGAAATCTGTAAACTGTTCAGGAGTTCATGATCTTTTTGTTCGCCTCCATAGGGCATCGCTCCGTGTACAATCCCTTTTTTCAATAAGTGGGGATTTCTATCAAACACGGGCAGATAATATCCTGCCNNCCGCAACCCCGGTAATCAATGATGCATTTTTTACTGCAATAGGTTCCAGCCAAGAGGCAATCTTAGTACTGAGCCAATGTCTTGAAAAGACTTTTTCACTGCCCGGAAAATGATGCACCCACGGGTCAATGTAATCAATCCCATAGGGTATACGTGTAGTTCTGTTCAGCCATCTGCCGAGCAAAGCCACATAAAATGAAGGTATAGGAATATACAAAAAATCAATCCTCTCTTCCTGTATTAGTTGCTTTGCTTTTTTATACAATTGAAAGAATGCACGCAAGCCAATATCTCCGATGAATCTACTTTTTCCAATTTTACGTGCTTGCACTTTAACTACTTTCAAATCGGTGGGCAATAACTTAACCAGATTCCAATCTAATTTTTCTTCGTAATATGCTTCATCTACTGTCAGGATTACCGGCGTCCACCCAAACTTTGATAAATGCTGGGCAAACAATCGCGGACGATGCACCCCTGCCAGGTTTGATGGCGGGAAATGAGGATAGATGATGAGAATCTTTTTATTGTTATTTTCTTGCACGGATGATGATTTGATACCCAAATAATCCACTTGATATTTTCCTCAGCAGATCAAACAGGTGTTTATTCCAACCGGCTGGCAACAGTTTCCGGGTTACACTATAAAAGGGAAGCTGACCGGTTACCATTGCCTGATCTATCTGAAACCCGAAAGATTTCAACAAATTCTGTGCACTTTTAAACGTATACCATTTCACATGGGTGTAATCCCAAATGCCTGCATCAGCATATTCAAAATCCCCTTTCAACAATTTAATACGAGACTTATAATGCATCAGATTAGGTAATGCCACAATGAATACGCCACCCGGTTTTAGAACCTTATGAATATCGGAGATTAACTGCCTGGGATATACAATATGTTCGAGCACATGAGAACATATTACACAGTCATATTCATTCAACTTTACTGCTTCCGGTAATCCATCTTCCAGATTATGAATAAACACGTTACGGGTAAACGCACTTGCAGCCTGCTGTTCGGCCGGCGAAATCGTAATTCCATCCACAACATACCCTTGTTTTGAAAGTATAGATGCCAGCGTTCCACCTCCACACCCTACATCTAGTACAGTGCACGGTTCGGTTGGCACTAAATTCAGCACATCCCGGTTTCCATCATTCAGATAAATCTTTTCGTCGCTTTTCTGCACTGAACTATAATTTAACGAACAATAAAATGACAAATTTCAAGCGTATTGCGTTCAGGAGATTTCCCGGTTTCAAAAACCACAATACTGCTATAAATCGGAGAAAGCATCTCAAAAAGTTTTTGACCAATTTCAAGTGAATGTACTTCAATCATCAGCATAGGCTTGTGTTTTCGTAGCAAATTCATCGCCCCCTGTATTACATATACTTCCGCTCCTTCCACATCAATTTTAATAAAGTGAGGTACGCGGGCGTTGTCCCTTTGTACGAATGTATCTAACCGTATACATTCAACAGGAATTTCCTGAATCACCTCATTACTTCCATGGAAGCTGCTTTTCTCCAGTTTCCCCATGGTTGCCTCCTGCATTATTTTAAATACAGCATCTCCATCGGTGTCTGAAACTGCCACTTTTTTTAATTCTATCGGCAACGCGGGATTCAAATTGATGAGTCTTTCAATCTTGGAAATATTATCGGGCATCGGTTCAAACACCAACACCCGGGAGGCGCCACGCAAAGCCATGATACCAGCGTAATATCCTTTATAACCTCCCACATCATAGCAAACCCATCCAGGCTGTATGGCATCTGAAAGCGCATTTGAAAATTCAATTTCCCACGTACCAATATACATGAGTTTATCGCCGGGCATACTCACAGGAAAAAACAGGCCTTTAGCCGGCCCGGCAGTAATTTGCGCATCAAATTCCGTGTTATGCAGATATTTTCTTACGAGAAACTGCTGCAACTGTTTAATAACCGGAATGTCTTTAATCTTTGTTCTTAGCCCCAGGGGCAATAAGCTAATAAGCTGTTGTAATATTTTTTTCATGTAAAATGCTCTTCTGCTAACTTTTTCAATTTTAATTCCTGTGCTTCTTTAGAAAACACGTTATTGAATACTTCCAGGTAATCATCAGATTTATTCAATGGCAGATTCAGGCACCGCTGAATCTGGTTTGCCCATTCCTGCACGCTGCCTTCTGTAGGCACTAAAAATATTCTGTCCGGAAAATATTCCTGTACTTCTGACTGTCCGGCAGTATCTGTACCCAACACCCTGATACCTGCCTGTATATACTGCAAAATTTTGTTGGTAACTGTTAACTTCCTGTTGGCGTTCACATTTTCTTCCACAGCTAGCCCCAGGCTGAAACCCGATATAAAACCGGTTAATTGATGATGTGGTATAAAATCATGAAAATGTACGCTGTGTACACTGTTATGAAAACTGTTCGTTATTTCATTTCTGTATTCATCCGTGCTTTCACCCAGTAAGTGTAGTTCTATGGGTGTATCCACATATTGCAGCGCTTCCACTATTTTTTCAAGCCCACGGTATTTACCTACATTTCTCGAGAACCATATCAGCCTAGGTTTGGATGAGATTGACCTTGCATGAAGTACTATATTCTCTTTTTGCGAAAATCCGTTGTAAACAACAACAGGTTTACGAGTGCAACTGTAATAAGCAGTAAGCGATTGGGCCATACTTTCAGAAGTAGCCAAACAGAATAAACCATGATTCAATGCAAACCTCTCGAGTGATGAAAGTAACTGAACAGGTCGCTCCGGAACCAGGTAATCATTCGAATACCAATCTTCAAAGTCATAGAAAACTTTTTTCCCTTTTTGAATCAATGTGCGTCCCGCATAAAAGGCACATTCCAGATGCGCGCTGTATACATTTGCATTCTCTTTCAGTGCTGCTTCAATCATTTTTTCAGGAGCATAACTGATAGCCCAGGGTGCACCCCAACGAAATCGTTTTTGAATTTCTGCATAGAAACGCTTCCGAATTCTGTAATAGTTTCTTTTCCGATCGGATATTTTACCGGGAATCAGATTAAGGTAGCAAATGTTACGAATGTTATGACCTTTTAACAACTCCTGGTCTCTCTCCAATGCCTTTTCAGATATCCACATATTTATAATCACCACTTCATACCCACACTGTTCCCAAAAAAAAGCTTCTTTCCACAACCTTGGATTGTATGAAATATGATGATCAGACAATAAGCATATTTTATAATTCATTACTCAGTTGATAATTCGCCGCGAATATAGGAAGCAATTTTATGAACCTGTTGAATATACATATTATCCAGGGCGTATTGTATACGCTGCTCTTTAATTTCAGGAAACTCATTAACCCTCAGTTCATTTTTAACTCTACTGAATAAACGAAGGTATTCCTCACCACCATCCTGCTCATGAATCATGTAAATCAGTTTCGAATCTTTATAAGTATGCATGTAATGCGATACTACGGGAACACCGGTTGACAGATACTCAATAATTTTGTGGGGGTTGGTATTTGCATTCCAAACCGGACTGTCGCTTTTTTTCCAGCATACCCAAAACATATCGATATCCTGCATTTGCCTGGCAAGCTCAACTGTTGGAATAGCACCGAGTAGAGAAACATTAGAGGCCTGCTGAAGAAACTCTATAAACGCAGCTTTTTCGTTGTTACCGGAAGAGGTGCCGGAGTCATATTTGCCCCAAAAACGAAAATGACAATCCTGATGTTGTTCAATCACAGATTGTATCGTTTGCCTGTCTAATGCATCGCCCATCAGATTGCCGGCAAAACCAACCTGTATCGTTTCGGATTGAACAGGTAAGCCACCGACGTTTAAATCCTGCAAGCGTTTTTGTGCATACGGTTCAAAAACAGCACTTAAGCCATGCTGAACAAAATAGGCTTTATATCCAAGTGACTTTAAAAGTGCAACTTCCTTTTGCATTGTTGAAAACGCAATGTCAACTTTGAATTTGTACGCATTCAAAAAAACCGGGTCGAACTGATCTACCGGATGATAAATTTTAAACGCCTTAGAGAACGTTGAAAGATGCACCAGCTTAATAGGGTCAAAACACCAAACAATATCTGGTGTACCTAACTTTGACTCCAGCATGTTCATCTCCCGCTGAACCAGAAACCGGTATATCCAGCCGGGCAGTTTACCCCATCCTTTGGCTTTTAAAGGATAATTCACTACCTGAAGCCTATCATTAATTTCAGTCAGACTAATTTTTGTACCGTTCTGATTGGCGGGTTCTAAATAAAACACCTGATTCCCTAATTGCGCCAGCGTTTCAGCATAATGATGTTTCGACAAGCGCATATTACTCCAGGGTTCAGGAGAAAAAATGAATATCTTTTTCTGAGTAAATGTAAACTCGCTTTTCATTTTAAAGACCTCTTAAGAATGTGGCAGGATTTCCGGCGTAAATTCCGGGTACAGTAATATCTTTAGTTACCACAGCACCGGCACCAATCACTACATCTGAACAAATACTGACCGGCAAAATGGTAGCGTTAGAACCAATGGTTACACGGTCTGCAATTAGAGTAGGCACCCATTTAGACTTATCGCCCCCTGCTGGCTTGCCTGTTCGGAAAACATCATTAATAAACATCACTCCATGCCCTATGAAACAATCATTGCCAATAGTTACTTTCTCACAAATAAAAGAATGGGATTGAATTTTGGTTCTGTGGCCTATTGTAACGCCGCGGGTAATTTCAGTAAAAGGGCCAATCTTGCAACCATCTCCCAGCGTACATCCATACAAATTCACAGGCATAACAATCGTTACATCTTTACCCATTACCACATCATCCGCAATACCCGACTGAAGGACATTCAGTTTCATATACTTTTAAGTTTGTTGTACATGGATTCAATCAATTGAACAGATTTCATTGCATCAGTTGCATTGGGGCTCGGTGCAGCATGATGGTATAATACATCAGTAAAATGATCATATACTAATGGATGATTGCTCATAGAACCCACATAGGTTTCATATTGATTAGGCAAATTACCTTTTTCCAATACGGGCGGTTGTACACCATCCACCTGCCAATAAGCAATGGTATTCAGGTATTCGCCTCCAATTTTCACTGTCCCTTTCTCACCGAATAATGTGATTGATCCTTCCATATTTTTATCGGACGCATTCACTGTAAAATGCATAGTACCTAAAGCACCGGTTTTCGTTTTAGCCAGTGCACATAGGGTGTCTTCAATTNNTTCAATCAGTTTCTGATGATTCAAATTACCTGCCAGTACCTGTTCAATTTCAACATCTTCCAAAAACCAGATAAGTATATCAATAAAATGGCTGAATTGAGTGTATAAAATACCGCCATCCAATAACAAAGAGCCTTTCCAGGTTTGTGTGTAATAGGCCTCGTTCCTGTTCCAAAAACCATTTACCTGAAAACCTATTATTTTACCCAGTCCTTTGTTCATCAGCAACTGCTTCATTGCCTGAACGGGAGGGTTATATCTATTTTGTTTAACGACCAGTAAGTGTTTCCGGTGTATTTCTGATGCTTCAATCATACGCATACAATCCGTCACACGGATGGCCATTGGTTTTTCACATAGCACATGTAACCCGGCATTTAAAGCGGCTATGCTATGTTCTGCATGTAAACCGTTGGGTGTACAAATTACAGCCACATCTATATCATCTTCCTGCGAAAGCAGTTCGTTGATATTGTTGTACGCACTGCATCCATACAAATTTGCCAGTGTGTTAACCTTTTCCGGATCTGTATCACACAATGCCTTTAGCCGGTATCTGCTGTGTATGATGGCAGCATGGCGTTTACCAATTGCCCCACAACCAATAATCACAAAAGAAGGTGCTTTCATGATCAGCTAAAGAACTTCAGTTTTTTAATCACCAACCGGATTTTATACTTTCTTTTCCAGGTTGTATGCGCATGTATTAATAAGGAAATTGCTTTTTCTCTTTCGGAATCTGACAACGGATTATTCGGTGATTCCAGTGCAGATTTATTTAAATTAAAAATCATTTCCGCCTTTTTCAATGCTGAATCCTTGTACTTTTCAGAATCCTGATGATCTCTGGCCCAATTTGTGCCACCCTCTATCAATACCACCGGATACTTAGCAGCAAGTATCATCCAGAATTCGCAATCCCCAACCTGATTTAAACCGGTAAAACCGCCCACGGCATCATAAGCTTCCTTTAGAATAATTGCGGATGAAGGAGCATTGGTGAAAAGATATCTATTGTTTAAAAACGACCATTGATAAGCTTCGCGTGGTGATAAGTACACCGGAAATGGCCTGTCGCCTAAACTCCATTTAGATAAACCCAGTGCCGCATCGGGAAATGCTTCCATTCTGTTCACCATAATTTCCAACCCGAAAGGATACAACGCATCATCGGAATCAAGGTATTTCAGATATTTGCCTTTGGCATAAGAGGCTGCCCTGTGCCGGTTCGGATAATCGGTTAGATTCTTTTCATTTACGTACAATCGTATACGTGAGTCTTTTTGAGCGTAAGACTGTGCAATTTCCATAGACTGATCCGTGGAACAATCATCCACTATAATCAACTCAAAGTTTTTGTAACTGGAATCCAACACACTTTGAATGGCCAGGGGTAAATAAGGAGCCCGGTTGTATACTGTCATCAGTACAC
>DPFD01000014.1 GCA_003534175.1 Chitinophagaceae bacterium | reverse complement strand
TATTCCCTTTATGTTGAATAATATTATTGCGTTTTCTATTAAGAACAAGCTTCTTATCGGGTTGTTTGTCATTGCATTGGTTGGTTATGGTAGTTTTGAAGTAACAAAGTTGCCTATTGATGCGGTGCCCGATATTACCGATAATCAAGTGCAGGTAATCACATCCGCCCCTTCACTGGGAGCTCCCGATGTGGAAAGGCTCATCACTTTTCCTATTGAACAGGCCAATAGCAATATCCCCGGAATAAAAGAAATCAGAAGCTTTTCGAGGTTCGGGCTGTCATTGATTACCATCGTGTTTGAGGATGATGTAGATGTGTATTGGGCACGACAGCAGGTTACCGAACGGTTAAAAATTGCCGAAACACAGATTCCGGAAGGTATAGGAAATCCGGAACTGGCACCGGTTANNATGTAGTAAAGGCCAAGCCGGGATACGAAGGCAAATACGACCTCACCGAATTACGAACCATTCAAGACTGGATCATCAGGCGCCAGTTGCTGGGTGTGCAGGGCGTGGCAGATGTGAGTAGTTTCGGTGGTAAGCTCAAGCAGTACGAAGTGGCCATTGATGTAAATAAACTTCACGCGCACCAGGTTACCATTCAGGATGTGTTCGATGCATTGAACAGAAACAACGAGAATACCGGAGGCGCCTACATCGAAAAGAAGTCAACGGTGTTGTATATACGAAGTGAAGGTTTGCTGGGTAGTATAGAGGATATCAACCATGTAGTGGTAAAACATACATCTTCCGGAGCTCCGCTGTTAATTAAACACATTGCAGAAGTACAGATTGGTCATGCCATCCGATATGGTTCAATGACCTATAATGATGAAGGTGAAGTGGCCGGTGCAGTAGTGATGATGCTTAAAGGAGGCAATAGCAGTGAAGTGATTAAAAAAGTAAAATCAGCCATTGCACAAATTGAAAAAACATTGCCGGAAGGAGTGGAAATTGAACCATTCCTCGACCGGACAAAAATGGTGGATAATGCTATTTCTACAGTTTCCAAAAACCTGCTGGAAGGGGCGTTGATCGTAATTTTTGTACTGGTGGTTTTTTTAGGCAATGTGCGTGCCGGTTTTATTGTTGCTTCTGTTATCCCCTTATCCATGCTCTTTGCTGTAATCATGATGAATCAGTTTGGGGTGAGTGGTAACCTGATGAGCCTCGGTGCCCTGGATTTCGGATTGATTGTTGACGGGGCCGTGATTATTGTGGAGGCAGTGATGCACATGTTGCACAAACAAACCGCCGTGGCACGATTGAAACAATCTGAGATGGATCAGCGTGTGTTGAAGGAATCAGGCCGCATGATGAATAGTGCAGTCTTCGGTCAAATCATTATCCTCATTGTGTATCTGCCCATTCTGAGTTTAAGCGGCATTGAAGGAAAAATGTTTAAGCCGATGGCACAAACTGTTGCCTTTGCTCTTATTGGCGCATTTATTCTTTCTCTTACTTACGTACCAATGATGAGTTCCCTTATGTTGAAAAAGGTGAACGCGCAAAGCAAGAACTGGTCTGACAAATGGATGCAATCCGTAGAGAAATTTTATCACAAAGCGCTTTCCAGAGTGTTGCAGTTCCCCAAAATATTGTTGAGTATGGTGGTAGTGCTGGGGGTTGTTGCTTTTTTCATTTTGTCGAGATTGGGAGGAGAATTTATTCCGAGTTTGGAAGAAGGCGATTTTGCAGTGGATACCCGGGTGCTTACGGGAAGTAACCTGCAAACGACTACCGAGGCCTGCCTGCAAGGAGCTAAGGTGCTGAAGGAACAGTTCCCGGAAGTTATTAAAGTGGTCGGCAAAATTGGAAGTGGGGAAATTCCTGTTGATCCCATGCCAATGAATGCTGCGGATATGATGGTGATATTGAAACCAAAAAAGGAATGGACCTCTGCCAAAACGTTCGATGATCTGTCTGAAAAGATGGGTGTAGCCCTCAGCGATATCCCCGGAGTAACATTTGGTTTTCAGTACCCGGTACAAATGCGCTTTAATGAACTGATGACCGGTGCCAAACAGGATGTGGTTTGTAAAATCTATGGTGAAAACCTCGACACCCTGGTAAAGTATGCTGAAAAGCTCGGTAGCATTGCTTCTCATACGGATGGCGCCGCAGATGTGTATATAGAACCTGTCAATGGTTTACCTCAGGTAATTGTTCGTTACAACAGGCCGTTGATTGCACAATACGGCTTGAATATTTCTGATATAAACCGTGCTTTGAATACCGCGTTTGCAGGAGAGAGTAGCGGATTGGTTTTTGAAGATGAAAAAAGATTTGATTTGGTGGTAAGAATGAGTGGCGATCAGCGACAAAAACTGGAAGACGTTCAACGGTTACTCATCTCAACCCCTGAAGGGAATCAAATTCCATTGCAGCAGGTGGCCGATGTTTTTGTTGGAGAAAGTGTGAATCAGATTCAACGGGAAGACGCCAAACGACGCGTGATGGTGGGATTCAATGTGCGTGGTAAGGATGTACAATCGGTGGTGACTGATTTGCAACAGAAAGTAGATAAACAACTGAACCTGCCTCCCGGGTATTATGTGGATTACGGCGGCAGTTTTGAAAACCTCATTGCCGCCCGGCAGCGACTGAGTATTGCAGTTCCGGTTTCATTGTTACTCATTTTTACCTTGCTGTATTTTGCATTCAACTCTCTCAAGCACGCTATACTTATCTATACAGCCATCCCACTCTCAGCCATCGGAGGTATATTCTTCCTTGCTTTACGAGATATGCCCTTCAGTATTAGTGCAGGGGTAGGTTTCATCGCGCTGTTTGGTGTAGCCGTGCTGAATGGAATTGTATTGATAGCCGAATTCAATCGCATTAAAAACAGTGGCATGAATGATCTGAAACAAATTGTGTTAACGGGTGCCCAATCCCGCCTGCGGCCGGTACTGATGACAGCCAGTGTGGCATCTCTCGGCTTTTTGCCCATGGCCCTCAGCAACGGGTCCGGTGCTGAAGTACAACGCCCGCTGGCAACCGTAGTAATCGGTGGTCTGCTGATTGCAACCATGCTGACATTGTTCGTGCTCCCGGTGTTATACATCATTTTTGAAAAAGTACAAATGAAACCTAAACGNNCCCTGTATTGCCCTGATGTTTTTACCGGCTCTTTCCAATGCGCAACAACCCATAGGCCTCCAGGCTGCATGGGATACTGCAGTAAAAAATAATCTGCTGATAAAAAATGCCAGACTACAATCTGAATATGAGCAGAAATTAAAATCTGCCAGTGTGGATATTCCGGGTACAACCCTTGCAACCGAGTACGGACAGATCAATTCAGTTTACAATGATTCCAGACTGGGCATTGCACAAACCATCAGTTTTCCAACCGTGTACACGCGGCAGAAAGCCTTGCAGAATGAAATCTATAAATCCAGTTTAATTCAGATAGAATCGGGTGAAGCCAGGTTAAAAAAGGATGTAAGTGAATTGTATTTTCAGATTTTGTATTTGTATGAAAAGCAATCCATTTTAAAATTTACCGATAGCATCTATGCTGTTTTTGCCGAAAATGCAAAGAAGCGCTTCGATTTGGGTGAAAGCAATGCCCTGGAAAAATCTTTAGCTGAAAGTCAGCGTGCACAAATCGCCGTACAGTTGAAACAGTTGCAGCAAGACATCGAAATCCTTCAGATGAAATTTCAATGGCTGTTGAATACTCCGGTGGCGTATATTCCTCAAACTGAAGTGTTGGACGTGAATACTGTTGCACCGATGGATACTATGCAGTTCAATCAACATCCCGACATTCGCCTGTTAAGGCAGGCTGTGTTGGTTTCGGCTCAGCAAACCCGATTGATGCGTTCTAAGTTACTGCCCGATTTGTCTATGGCATTCAACAGTATGACTATGAAAGGAACAGGCGCCGATAACGTGTTTTACAATCGTTCCTCACGCTTCAACTCTGTACAGTTCAGTATTGGGGTGCCCATCTTTCACCGAGCGCATACTGCCAGGATTCAGTCGTCTAAAATTGCAGAGCAAATCAGTGAAAACCAACTCAACATGCGAATGCTGGAAGTTCAACAGGCGTTGAAAGAAGAGTACAACAGATATCAGAATCAGTTATCCATCATTCAGTATTTCGAGAAGTCAGAACTGGTGAACGCCGAGAAAATGACGAGTGCAGCTCAACAACAATTCAATGCCGGTGAAATTAATTACATGGAGTGGGTGTTGCTGATGAATAATGCCACCTCCATCCGAAATCAATATGCTGATGCCGTGTATCGGTTAAATCAGTCTAAAATTCAACTTCAATATTTAATGCATAAATAAATTCTTATGTACCGATATATTTCAATGCTCATTGCTGTTTTAATGGTTGCATCTTGTAGTAACCCCACACGAATCACTCCGGAAAAAGCTACTGTAACTGAAAATGAGATTTTCCTGACCGAAGCGCAGTTAAAAAATGCAAACATTAAAGTGGCAAGTCTGGAAAAACAAATGGTATCATCCATCCTTCGTGTGAATGGTATGGTAGATGTGCCTCCTCAATCTCATGTAAAAATCAGTGCCCCAATGGGCGGG
>DPFD01000074.1:6817-7008 GCA_003534175.1 Chitinophagaceae bacterium | reverse complement strand
CCGACAGCCTGCCTGCTTCAGCCGATACCACGCTCGTTCCGGTGACTGACACCTTTGATTTTAAAATTGCCCGAGATATTACTGCTCCCGTACGTTATCATGCCGATGATTCCATGATCCTGGATGTACCCTCCAAAAAAATGTATCTCTATGGAAAAGATTCCCGCGTGAGCTATATAGGGAATGAACTT
>DPFD01000074.1:0-6807 GCA_003534175.1 Chitinophagaceae bacterium | reverse complement strand
ATGGTAACTGCCATGCTCCAAAAAGATTCAGCAGGAAAAGTAATTGCCTATCCTACATTCAAGCAGGCAGATTTTACTTCGAAAAGTGATACCATCCGATTCAATCCCACCACGCAAAAAGGTATGACCAAAGGCACCTACACGCAACAGGGGGAGATGTATATATATGGTGAGAAGATTAAAAAAGTTTCGGAAGATGTTTTCTATGCGCTTCAGGGAAGGTTCACTACCTGTAATCTGGATACACCTCACTTCGCCTTCGTGAGCAAACGCATCAAGTTCATCAATCAGAAGATGGCTTTCACCGGTCCGGTGCATCCGGAGTTTGAAGGTGTGCCCCTGCCCATCATGCTGCCATTTGGAATTTATCCCATGTCTACCGGCAGGCATTCCGGATTAATCGCACCGTCTTTTACCGCCAACGAACAATTGGGGATGGCCCTCGAAGATCTGGGGTATTATCGTGTGTTCAGCGACAATTGGGATGCCGTATTCCGGGGAACAATTTATTCTTACGGTGGGTGGACGGCCTCCGTGAGTCCGCGCTATTATAAACGATACCGCTACCGGGGCGATTTGTCGTTTCGGATACAACAATTCAGACAAAACTTTAAAGGCGATCCGGATTATGTCAGCAACCGGAATATGAATATTACCTGGAGCCATTCGGCAGATATGAAAGCCAAACCGGGGGTAACCTTCATGGCCAATGTTAATGCCGGCAGCAGCAGGTTTAATGAACAGGTACCCAACAGCCCCATGCGCAATTTTCAAAATCAGATGCAATCCACCATTTCGTATTCACGGGTGTGGAAGGATAAGCCCTATAATGTTGCCATACGCGCCAGTCATAATCAAAACACCAACCAGCGCCTCATCAATCTGAACATGCCGGATGTTACGTTTAATGTAAATACCATTTATCCGTTTCGTCGTGCTGAACCCGTAGGTAAAACACGCTGGTACGAAAACCTCGGCATAGCCTTGAATACGAATGCCCGGAGCATCACCAGTTTTTACGATACCGCCGGGGGCATCATGAATCAGATTTCGGATAATTTTCTTTGGGGTGCTACACACAATGTGCCCATCACCTTATCCCTGCCGCCACTCGGTCCACTGCAGGTAAGCCCCAACGTGAGTTACCAGGAAAAATGGTATCAGAAAAAACTAATACGTTCCTGGAATGCTGCCGAAAACAAATTAGATACCGTTACACAACAGGGATTCTATACGGCAAGGGAAATGTCATTTGGTTTATCCGCCAGCACACGGATTTTTGGAATGTTTGCATTCAGAAAATCGAGTAAGGTGCAGGCCATGCGTCATGAAATTCGTCCTACCGTTTCCGTGAATTACAAGCCCGACATGAACCGCAGAAATTATTACAGCACTCAGATAAATGCTTCAGGAGCAACAGGCAGGTTTTATTATTACGACGATCGTATCGCCGGCATTTTCGGGGAAGGTGAATTTGGCGGAATCAGCTTCAGTTTAGATAATAACCTGTCTATGAAAGTGCGGCAGAAAGGTGATACCAGCAACAGTGAACTGAAAAAGATTTCTCTGATAGATGGGTTAGGCATTACCGGTAGTTATAACCTGGTAGCCGATTCATTCAAGCTGAGTAATTTGTTATTGAATTTCCGCACCAGCTTGCTGAGTAAAATTAACATTACCGCGTCAGCTATTTTTGATCCATATCAGTATGATGCCAATGGAAACAGAATCGACCGGTTGATTTGGAGGAAACGCCCTCTTTCCTTAGGTACGATGAACAGTGCCAATATATCCTTACAGAGTTCGTTCAAAGGGGGAGAAGGGGTAACCAGCAATCAGGGCAACGCGGGGCGTTTACCCATGACCGGTATGGGCGGAATGCCGTTAACCGAGTTTGAGCAGGAGGCTTTGTACATGAGCAATAACCCCGGAGAGTTTGCAGATTTTTCTATTCCGTGGAGCATCGACGGAGGATATTCGCTCACCTATAGCCGGTTCAGGAATCCCTTAGGAGGATTCACCTCGCAGATTACCCAGGATATAAACCTGAATGCCTCCATGAATTTAACACCGCGATGGAAAATTGGCATGACGGGTTATTACAATATCACCCGGAAGGAAGTAGGAACCGTGAGCATGTATCTCTCCCGTGAAATGCACTGCTGGCAAATGTCGGTAAACATTTCACCGGTAGGCCGTTTCCGTTTCTTCACCATCAACATCAGTCCGAAATCATCCATGCTGCGCGATTTGAAAGTGAACCGCACCCGTTATTTCTACGATTTTTAAATCAGCAGCATCAGGCTTGTATAACCACATGAACAGTTTAGCCCGATGGAAATTATAATCAGGGGCTGTGATCTGGAGGTTATCTAATCAGCACCGGTTCCGGCCATCTGTTGCAAGTCCGGCACACGGCCAACGCACCAACCCTTCACCGGGCTTTCCACGCCTGTCCGGCAGCCCTTTAGCATCCGTAATCCACAGGAGCAAAAAATCGGATATGCATTAACGTTAGTTTAATGCAGCCATGATAAGTAGGTTGTAACGACAATGTATTGAAGTGTAAATGGTAAATGAGTTATCTCCCTGCAGTTGGTTAAACATTCTTACGTAATCATTGCAGCAGTTTATTAATGAGTACCATGGTGGTGGCAATCATGAGGGAGGTGTAAACTAGTTTATTGTACCTGGCCAGCCATTCCGGCAGGTAGATGTCGAAGTTGTCCTTCACGGAGTTTGAATATTTTCTTGCCCATACCGTTAACGGACAATGCAACCTGAACAACGCTATTGTGATTCCTTCCATTATAATTAATCCGTAGCAAATCCAGAGTCCGTAATCCAATCGGTTGGTGAGTACCGCATACGCGATATACAGAATAACGGCGTTAAAGAAAATCCAGATGGCTGTATGAATGAGCCGGATGAGCGTAAGTTTGGACTCGCTGGTCATAGTAATTATGTTTAAAATGACTGCTATTCAACCATGATAAAAGGAAGTAGATTAACAGAAGAAAGATACAGCATTTGAAAATGAATATTTAATACTCAGCCTTATGATGTAATCATTCCGTATAAAGTGAAGCGTGTCATCGTCGGGGTGTATGAACTAGCAGGTGAGGGGATATCAGGGTAAAAAGTGGACTGAAATAAAATTCTAATGATACCTAAAAAGGGGTAAAAATGCCTGTATATTTTTCACTTTCCCCCGGGGGATACGAGTATCCTTCCCCCTGATATGAAAATACTAAAAATTTTTCAAAATGGCGATTTTTTCAGGGGTACTATTCGGGTACCCTACCTCGTTAGTACCCTTGTATGTTGAATGGTATGTCCTCTCTGTTAGCAGTAATGCCGGCAGGCAAAATATCGCCAGACAAACTTTCTCACTCAAATAGTTTTCTTCCCTTTAGACAAATATCATAGTTAACAAATGCCTTTTTATTATCGCTGTACCCTTCGTGTTGAATGGCTACGAATGGATTACAGACAACAAATGTCCCTTTATTTGCCAGTGATCTATCTATATCACTTTCTTCATGAACTGACAAAAACACATCGTAAAATCTTTCGTGAATTATATACAACATCATTCCAGCAAAATCAGACACTGTATGATCCTCTTTGATTTTTCCGTAATAGATCCCACCTAAGTATAAATCGTATTGAGTAGGTTTGTTTTTTATAAAATAATTGTACGCTCCTTTCGCAGTAAACTTGACATCATTTTCTGCGATAACTATCGATTTTAATTTTTCTTTTTTTGCCCAAGCTACAATTTGCTTGTGTGCTTTAGATATTCCTTTTGCAGGATTGCTTTTATCAACTATTCCCTCCCAAAGTTTATAATCACTGATTCCTTGAATAATTAGCTGATCCTTTAGCAATGCTAATCTATCTTCTCTTTTGCTTAAATGTATGATATTCAACATATTATTCTAAATGTACAAATTATTTGTACTTATTCCTTTATTCGCGATTTGCGAAATGCGAAATTATACTTACATTCGTCTTATGAGAAAGCATAATGGCATGAGGCCTCAAGATATTGCTATACTGGTAAAAATAAGCTCACTTAAAGATGAAGCCTGGCAGCTTTCAACGCTCTCATCATCCTTGTTTATTAGTATTTCGGAAATTTCTGAATCACTTAACAGAAGCAGGATTGCAAAACTAATCGACTATGAAAAAAAGAAAATTAATCGCCAAAACTTAATGGAGTTTTTGGAGCATGGGATTAAATATGTTTTTCCTCAACAACCAGGCTCAATGGTCAGAGGAATACCTACTGCACATTCGCACCCTTTTATTAAAAAGTACTTTATAAGTGACATGAATTTTGTATGGCCCGATCCCAAAGGAGAAATAATGGGACTATTGATTGAACCTTTATATCCTAAAAAAATCTACGCTGCAAAAATAGATGATGACTTTTACAAGTTAATGGCCTTAATAGATGTTATAAGAGTGGGGAAAATAAGAGAAACTAAATTTGCAATTAGTGAACTTAAAAAACAAATTACGAGTTGAGCCATCATACAAATACTGTAAGAATTAAAGCCGTACATAATAATCTCGCCGATCTTAAAGACAAAGTGGTGTATGTTGGTGGAGCCACTATTTCTTTGTACTCTGACAGAGAAACATTAGAGGTAAGGCCAACGGATGACATAGATTTAATAGTTGAAATCTTAAGTTACTGTGATCGCTCTGCTTTAGAGGAAAAACTAAGATTAATAGGTTTTGAACACGACATGGACTCAAATGTAGTTTGCAGATATAAAATTCAAGGGATAATCGTTGATATTATGCCAACAGTTGATGAGTCAATCGGATTTAAAAATATTTGGTATGCTGAAGGTTTTAAAAACGCTATAGACTACAAAATTGACCATAGTACTACAGTGAAAATACTAAGCGCTCCATATTTCATAGCAACAAAATTGGAGGCGTTTAAGGGAAGGGGGCAAGGTGACGGAAGAACGAGTCACGACTTTGAAGACATAGTATATGTTTTAGAAAACAGACGCACAATATGGGACGAACTTCGTAATACATCCGGGGAACTTAAAAAATACTTCGTCGATGAGTTCAAAAAACTAAAAGAAAATCAAAACCTATTTGAATGGATTGATTGCCATGTTGATTATGGATCGCCTCCCGCAAGCTATTTTATAATGCAGGAAATAGAAGCATATATTAGTGGTTACTCGGAATAACTTTGTGTCAGGTACTACTTTAACTACTATTGGTTTTACTTTCTACTGTATTTTTCAAGCATTCGCTGATACGAAATGTTTTTGAGCGATTCAACGGTTTTTCCCTCCGGAGAAATAGGTTCCATAAATTCCATCCGAAGGATGTGTGGTAAAAGGTAAAAGGGTATATGCGTGGGCATGGCTTCTTTGGTTCCAAAAATCACACAAGGTATAATGGAGTGGCCAGAATCAATGGACAGTTTAAAAGCTCCGTCGTAAAAAGGTTTTAAGGGCGCTGACGTTCGGTTGCGCGTGCCTTCCGGATAAATACACATGTGCATACCCCGTTGCAGTACATTTTTCATTTCCAGAAAACTTTTTTTCCTGCTTTGTTCACTTTTGCGGTTCACCAACACAGAGCCTTTACTGTAAAACCATCCAAAAAGAGGAACCCGGGCGAAGGAATCTTTGGCAATCGTTTTGTTAGGCCCCGGTACAAAGGGTGCAGAAAGGGGAACATCCAACAAGGCATTGTGGTTAAACAGGATGATGTAGGATTTCCCTTTTTGAAAATGTTGCCAGCCCTTCACCCGTACCGGGCATCCTACCAGCGGCAGCCAGATCATCATCCATATTCTGGAAACGATGATGAAATATCGTTGCCCCATAGGGTCGGGTATTAAATAGGCAATCATGGAAAACGGGAAAATGAGCAGGAACGTAACTATGAACCAAACGAGTGCCCAAATTGCCCAAATACGACCGGCGATATTTTTTAAAATCAACATGCTGCAAAAGTACGATTAAAGCGACCAGTCGATGGGAGTGATTCCATGTTGTGCTAGGTATTGGTTGGCTTTGGAAAAATGCCTGCATCCGAAAAAGCCTTTATCTGCCGAGAACGGACTGGGATGTGCCGCTTTCAGTACGAGGTGTTTGGTTTCATCAATCAGTTCCTGTTTTTGATGGGCAAATTTCCCCCAAAGTAAAAACACGAGGTGTTCTTTTTTATCAGAAAGAATTTCGATGACACGGTTGGTAAATAAATGCCATCCCAGGGCGGCATGACTCATAGGCTCACCGGCCCGCACGGTTAGTGAGGCATTCAGCAGGAATACCCCCTCTGCTGCCCAATGAGATAAATTGCCTATTCCGGCAGGAATGGTTAAACCTATATCAGCAGTAATTTCTTTAAAGATGTTTACCAACGAGGGGGGCGGTTTAATGCCGTCGGGTACGGAAAACGACAAACCGTGTGCCTGTCCTGGCCCGTGGTATGGGTCCTGGCCAATAATAACTACTTTCACCTTATCAGGTGGTGTGGAATCAAAAGCGNNAAATGAGGTTGCCCGGCGGATAGATTTTATACCCGGATGTTTTTTCAATTTTTAAAGAAGTGGCTATTTGTTTGAAGTACGTTTTTTCAAATTCCTTTTCCAGCAGTGCTTTCCAGTCGGGATGAATTTTTACTTCCATATCAGCATTTAAAACTTAAAGATACAGGTGGAACGGGAGGTTAAGAAATACAAGGCGTTTAAGGCTTTTCAAAATCACGAAAATACTTATCTTTGCCACCCTCCAGCGGTCCGGTAGCTCAGCTGGATAG
>DPFD01000036.1:1283-2811 GCA_003534175.1 Chitinophagaceae bacterium | reverse complement strand
GGTGGATACCTTATTGGTTTTTAGCCAGGTGGTCCTGAGCCTGCAATTAGGTTTCGCCATCATACCACTGATTTATTTCGTGAGCGATAAAAAAACCATGGGTGCATTTGCTATTCGCCCCCATGTACAATTCCTGGCCTGGCTGATGGCCGCCGTACTGATTTTCCTGAACCTGAACATGCTCGTTAATGAAGTGAAACCGGTATTTGCGGGTGAGGCTCTTGCACCCAAAATCTGGATTATTTTGTCGGTATTGCTGTTCGGGGCTTTGCTGGTGTATATTTTGCTGTTCCCTCATCTAAAAAAGAGTGCCATCAAACAAAGCATCTTCATGCATGAAAAAGGAAGCAGCATCGATATTGAACATCCGGTTTACCACCGCATTGCAGTAACGCTCGATTTTTCGGGTAACGAAGAAAAACTTCTATCGCACGCCATTGCACAGGGCCATACTCAAACTCATTATTACCTCTTACATATTGTGGAAAGTGCCGGGGCCGGACTTCACGGTAAAGACAGCAATGATTATGAAACCCGCAAAGACAGAGAAACACTCGAACATTATGTGCNNCACCGGCTTGCTTGGGTTTAGAAACAGAACCAAAGAGATTGAACGACTGACAACGGAATGCAACGCACAGTTATTGATTATGGGTGCCCACGGCCATCGGGGTATTAAAGATTTTATTTTTGGTTCTACCGTGAATGCTGTGAGACACCGTTTGGATATACCCGTACTCGTTGTTAAAACTTAGCCTCGCGCACTGCATTATCTATACGTTCGTTCCATTTCACCTGAATGTCTGGCTCCAGTCCGTTGCGTGTATCCGTATCATATTCATCCTGCATTCGGTGCATGGCCTTCACCCCTTCGTCGTATAAAGCAGGTAGCAGCGTTTTATAATTTTTATCCGTGAAGCGGGTTTCTCTCACTTTCTTTACAAATTCCAGTGTGGCGAGATAGCTGATATCAAAATGCAATTGCTCATGCTTTAATACATACGGCGTTTTGCGGTCGGGCTTCACCCATGATTTCTCTTTATCAAAAAAACAATACACTTTAATGTGGATGGTGTTTTGTTCATCAGACCGGTAGATGCCCGCTGTATATCCAAACCCCGAAACGGTGATAGCCGCTGAGCGTCCCTGCAGTTGAGGAGCGCCTTTAAAATCACTCCAGATCAGTGGCCGCTCTTTGGAATAATAAATGGTTGAAGCAACAGGCAGTTTGGAAGTTTCGGTCCATTCAATGGTTGGTGTTAACACCACATCCTGTTTCTGTGCGGGTATAAAATTCATTAATATCATCCAAATCCACATAGCTATAGGTTTAANNGTTTAATTCATTTGAAAATAAACAAACCACTCCAGAGGAGATACTAATGAAATGTAATTTGTAAAAACATTATGAAACGGAACGACCGAGACGGCGATGTACAGCGTTGGCCAGCTCCTGCATGGAAAGCTTTTCCATACAGTTGAAATGTTCGCGCGGGCAAGATTCAGCGCCATATTTATTACACGGCTG
>DPFD01000036.1:565-1263 GCA_003534175.1 Chitinophagaceae bacterium | reverse complement strand
GAAGTTTTCATATTTGCCCTGGTACCGTGCATCAGAACCATAGTAAGGCTCCACCTGTAATTTCGGGGAAGTACTCCCCCACACCGCAATCACCGGGCGCTGATACGCACAGGCAATGTATTGCATTCCGGTATCGTGTGAAACAATCAGCTTAGCCTTTTGAATCAAATCTGCACATTCATTTAAACTAAACTTAGCTGTGGCATTATAAATCTTAACCGGATCGGTTGCGGCAATTTCATCTCCTTCAGCGGCTTCGGTAGGCCCGCCCAACAGAATGATGGGATGCTGAATGAGGGAGCATAATTTTTTCAGTTGATGAACGGGCAGCTTCTTGGTACGGTGATTCGCTCCAATTACAATACCGATATATCCGGCATGGTGAGAAGTGGGAATATCGTCATAGCCTACAGTGTCATCTTTCGAAATAAAATAATCCAATCCATGCCCGTCATCTTTTACACCCACAATTTTAGCTGCGTCTATGCATCGCTGTGTGATATGACGCTTAGGCATAAAGTTCAATCCGAGTTTGGTCAGAAAAAACTTTTGAACATTTAATTTATCGATTACCGACGTTTTCGTTTTTAGCGCACGCCTGATTTTGTGACTCCTGAAATTGTTGTGCAAATCAATCACCACATCAAAATTTTCTTTTTTGAGTGTGTCGATCAATCCATCCCAATCTTCATCGAGGT
>DPFD01000036.1:372-549 GCA_003534175.1 Chitinophagaceae bacterium | reverse complement strand
AACCGCTTTAAACCTGAGTTTAGTTACAAAATGCAGTTCAGCCTGTTCAACCTGTTTTTTAATCAGCCGAAATACGGGTGTCGTTAGCACGATATCTCCAATGGAAGAAAATCGGATGACTAATATTTTCGGCATACCGGTAATTTATTCAGGGAGATCGCTCTCCTTGGGGGGAGC
>DPFD01000036.1:0-333 GCA_003534175.1 Chitinophagaceae bacterium | reverse complement strand
GCAGTACAATGATCAGGATGATGATTTCAAGATGATCTTTCAAATGGAAATCATACGATTTTACCAGGAATGCATTCAGATAGTGTCCGGCAAAAATCAGCGAGAAACCCCAGGCGATGGAACCCACGATATTATAGAACATGAATTTTTTACGTTCCATTCCCACGATACCGGCCACAATAGGTGCAAAGGTGCGGATGATGGGCAGGAATCTGGCTACCACAATAGTGCCTCCTCCATTCTCCTCATAAAAATCGTGTGCCTTATAGAGGTATTTCTTTTTAAAGAAGAAACTGTCTTTTCGTTTATATAGTGCCGGTCCGGATTTCTTCC
>DPFD01000046.1:19794-25263 GCA_003534175.1 Chitinophagaceae bacterium | reverse complement strand
ATACGCAATAAAAGATAAAGGTATCAGCAGCAACACCCTGCACGGTTACATCAAACATAATGTAACCAATTTAACTCCGAACATTATTGAGGAGCGCCCCATGAATGTGGCGGTGATGGATGTGTACAGCAGGTTGATGATGGACCGGATTATTTTTCTGGGATATCCCATTAGTGATGAGGTAGCCAATATTGTAACCGCACAATTGTTGTTTTTGGAAAGCACCGACCGTACGCGCGATATTCAGATGTACATCAACAGCCCCGGTGGCAGCGTTTACGCCGGATTAGGCATGTATGATACGATGCAGTTTATAACACCGGATATTGCCACCATCTGTACCGGTATGGCCGCCAGCATGGGCGCTGTATTGATGTGTGCCGGTGCTAAAGGAAAAAGAACCGCGTTAAAACACAGCCGCATCATGATGCATCAGCCCAGCTCCGGCGTGGGCGGACAAGCATCCGATATTGAAATCACCGTGAGTGAGATTCTGAAACTGAAAAAAGAACTGTACGAAATTCTGGCTACGCATACCGGAAAAGACTTTGACAAAATTGCCAAAGACTGCAACCGCGATTACTGGATGACGGCTGCTGAAGCCAAGGAGTACGGACTGGTTGATGAGGTACTGGTAATGAATCCGCGTAAGGCGAAGAAAGATTAATAAATACGTTTAACCCTAACCGTTAGTAATACATGAATATTTACAATAAACCTTTCAGGATGGATGATGAACCGGAAATGGAACCGGAAACCATCTCTAACCCTATGGAAAAAATGATGAGCGGATGGATGTTTGATAAGAAGTTCATCGAACAGCGAAAAGTTTTTTTATGGGGTGTGGTGGATGACCGTTCTTCCAAAGACATCACCAACCGCCTGCTGTACCTGGAAGCCATTGATCCGGGTAAGCCCATTACTTTCTATATCAATAGTCCGGGTGGCGTGGTAACCAGTGGTATGGTGATATACGATACCATGCAGATGATTTCATCTCCGGTGAGCACTGTATGCATGGGTATGGCCGCGAGCATGGGCAGCATCCTCCTCAGCGGGGGCGAGAAAGGCCAGCGTTACATTTTCCCTCATGGTGAAGTAATGATTCATCAACCCAGTGGCGGCGGACGCGGTACCAGCGCCGATCTGGAAATCATGGCCAAGCAAATTCGCAAAACCAAAAACCTGGGTGCTGAAATCCTGGCCAAAAATTGCGGACAAACCGTTGAGAAAATTCTGGAAGATTTCGACCGTGATTACTGGATGGATGCCAATGAATCAGTATCCTACGGAATAGTAGATGCCGTGCTGGAAAAAATATAATTGCTTTCCGGTAACCTATCCACCTCTGTGTGTGGATTTTACATACATGAATATTATTACAGCCGTTTCTTCGGATAAGTACAAGCAACTTTTTCGGGGAAGCGGCTGTCTTTTGGCTGCAATTACGCATCAGTTTTTGTAGCTTTGAAACTCGTACCTGTAAATCTATAATCAATGGCTAAACAACAAATTTTACATTGCTCCTTTTGTGGAAGAACCCGAGAGGAAGTAAAAATTCTAATAGCCGGTCAGGATGGTCATATCTGCGAAAATTGTGTAGGCCATGCACAGGAAATCATCGATCAGGAAATTACAGTTACCAAAGAAGCTAAGAGTGGAAACCAAGCTCACAGTAAATGGCAGGTACGCAAACCCATCGAAATAAAAAAGTTTCTGGATGAATATGTAATCGGACAAGACGATGCCAAAAAAGTATTGGCAGTGGCCGTGTATAATCATTACAAAAGGCTGAATCAGAAATCAGACAATGAAGTAGAGATTGAAAAGAGCAACATTGTAATGGTGGGTGAAACCGGTACCGGTAAAACCCTGCTGGCTAAATCGATTGCCCGTTTGTTGAATGTGCCCTTTGCTATTGTAGATGCTACCGTGTTCACCGAAGCAGGTTATGTGGGTGAAGATGTGGAAAGCATGCTCCCCCGTTTGCTGCAATCCTGCAATTATGATGTACAGGCTGCCGAGCGCGGTATCGTGTATATTGATGAGATTGATAAAATTGCACGCAAGAGCGATAACCCGTCTATCACACGTGATGTAAGTGGTGAAGGCGTACAGCAGGGATTGCTGAAATTGCTCGAAGGCAGCGAAGTGCTCGTGCCACCACAGGGAGGCCGGAAACATCCGGAACAAAAACTGATCAAGTTAAACACCCAGAATATTTTGTTTATCTGCGGTGGCGCATTCGATGGGATTGACCGTATCATTGCCCGCAGGGTGAACACCAACGCCATCGGATTCAACGTAAATAAAGAAGCACAGGATTATCAGCAAAACAATTTACTGCAATTCGTAAATGCAGTTGATCTGAAAACATTCGGACTGATACCAGAGTTGCTGGGCCGCTTGCCGGTGGTTACTTATCTGAATCCTCTGGATGCCGAAACATTACGGAGTATTCTAACACAACCCAAGAACAGCCTCATCAAACAATTCACACGCCTGTTTGAAATTGAAGGCATTGAACTGAAGTTTCAACCGGAAGTGTTGGATTTCATGGTAGAAAAAGCACTTGAGTATAAACTGGGTGCCAGAGGATTGAGAAGTATATGCGAAAGCATCCTCACCGATGCCATGTATGAATTGCCATCACAAAAAATCAAAACATTTGAGGTTACCCTTGAATACGCTCAGCGCAAATTCAATACGTCTAAACTGAGTATGCTGAAGGTGGCCTAAACATTTTTTTGAAAACGAATAAATATCATCCCTGTACCCGCAGGGATATTTTTTTTTAGAGTACTTTCGTCCTGCTTTTCACAATCAAATAATCATTTTATGGTAGATGTTATTCTTGGCTTGCAATGGGGCGACGAGGGCAAGGGAAAAATTGTAGATTATTTTGCCAAAGACTATGATGTGGTGGCTCGTTTCCAGGGCGGACCCAATGCCGGACATACACTCTACGTGCAAGACAAAAAAGTAGTGTTGCATCAGATTCCGAGTGGAATATTTCATGAAAGTAAAATCAACCTGATTGGAAATGGCGTAGTACTCGATCCGGTTACACTCGCAAGAGAATACAAATCTGTTGAACAGTTTGGAGTAGATCCTTCTAAAAATTTGTACATCAGTGATCGCACGCATTTAATTTTGCCCACCCACCGCGCCCTCGATAAAGCGAATGAACTGGCCAAGGGCAATGAAAAAATCGGAAGCACACTGAAAGGGATTGGTCCTGCTTACATGGATAAAACAGGAAGGAATGGTTTGCGTGTGGGCGACTTACTCGATAAAACATTCACCACGCAGTATATTAAACTGCGCATGAAACATCAGCGGCTCCTGGATAATTTCAACTTTCAGGAAGACATTACCTCGTGGGAAGAAGATTTTTTTGAATCGGTTGAATTTCTCAAAAAACTAAAAATAGTGAACGGAGAATATTTCATCAATGATCATATTCAGCAGGGAAAAAAAGTGCTCGCCGAAGGAGCACAGGGCAGTATGCTGGATGTGGATTTTGGTACCTTCCCGTTTGTAACTAGCAGTAGTACCATATCTGCCGGCGTTTGCAGCGGACTGGGCATTGCGCCGCAAAAAATCAAAGAGGTGCTAGGAGTTACCAAAGCGTATTGCACCAGAGTGGGTAGCGGTCCGTTCCCNNGCAAAACCGGCAGTGAATTCGGCGCCACTACCGGCAGGCCCCGCCGTTGCGGCTGGATGGATCTGGTGGCACTGAAATACGCCTGTATGATCAATGGAGTAACGAAAATCGTGATGACCAAAGCCGATATACTGGATGTGCTCGATGAATTACAAGTGTGTTATGCATACCGCGTGAACGGAACAGAAACACAACAGGTGCCCTACCAAATGCAGCGGTCACAACCTGAACCCTTGTACAAAAGTTTTGAAGGCTGGAAACAACCGAGTGATAAAATTACTTCATATGATGCATTGCCTGAAAAAATGAGAACATATATTCAATATCTGAGCGATTACCTGAAGGTGCCCCTGAAATACATCAGCAACGGCCCCGGCAGAGATCAGCTGATCACTCATTAAGAAAAAATAAATCTGGTAAAATATTTGGGAATTTCATTTTTCAAGTGAAATTTACAGTGTTAATCTAAAAAAGCATGGCACTTAAATCTGACAAGGACAATAAGGGTGCGAAAAAAGTACCTGCGCCTAAGAAAACTGCGGCAAAAAAAGCGGCTCCTAAATCAAAATCGAATGAAGATTTAGATGATGAGGACGATGAAGAACTGGAAACTGCCAAACCGGCTGCCAAAGCATCTTCAAAAAAATCAAAATCAACCGATGAGGATGATGACGATGATATAGATATTGAAGATGACTGGGAAAAAGTAGATGATGAAGATGATGACTGGGATCCGGACTTTGAAGAATTTGATTTACCAAAATCTAAAAAAGGAAAAGCATCAAAAAGCAAGGGCGGTGATGAGGAAGAAGATTTTAAAATAGACGATGACTTCAATGATTTGTTTGGTGACATCGACGGTGGCGGAAATTTTGATGATGATGACTTTTAATGATACATCAACCTGTACATTGTAACCTCGCCGATTCCGGTGAATTTAAAATAAAAGTGTTGAGCTGGTTAAAACAGTTCAACATTTTTTGTTTTCTGGATAACTGCGGGTATTCCTCACCGGTAGGTTTCAGGTGTTTCATTGCCGCCGGTGCCCAAAGGCTCATTCAGCCGGAAAATTTTTCAGTGTTGCATCAGCAACTCCTGCCCAACACCTGGTGGTTCGGTCACTTGAACTTTGAATTCAGTTCCGGCATCTCCTCTGCTAAACCGGAATATACCGGATTCCCAACAGCCTGTTTCTTTGAACCTGAAATACTGATTGAACTAAATGGAAACACGGCCATAGTTCACCACGGTACGGATGATGCCGAAGCGTTGATAGCATCCATTCTTCAAACGCCGGTGGAGGAGGATCCGTGGCATCCGGCAACGGGTTTTCAGCAGGCCATTTCCCGGGAAGATTATTTGCAGCAGGTACGTGAAGTGCTGAAGCATATCCAGCGTGGCGATTGTTACGAACTCAATTTTTGTCAGGCATTCACCGCACATACTTCGGTTCATCCCGTTCAGCTTTTTAAACAACTGATGCAGGCATCACCCAATCCGTTTGCTGCATTGTACCGGTTAGCGGATGCCTGGTGCCTCTGTGCCAGTCCGGAACGCTTTTTATTGAAGCAACAACAATTGCTCTGCTCCGAACCTATTAAAGGTACGGCTCCGCGTGCCCATACTCCGAAGGAAGATCAGGCACAGGCTGATGCACTCTTTCATAGTCAGAAAGACCGGAGTGAAAATGTAATGGTGGTAGATTTGGTACGAAATGATTTAAGTAGGGTATGCGTTGCCGGTAGTGTAAAAGTGCCTGCCCTGTATGAAATACGCACCTTCCCCGGTGTGCATCAAATGGT
>DPFD01000046.1:15189-19781 GCA_003534175.1 Chitinophagaceae bacterium | reverse complement strand
AAAACCGGATGTTTCAACCGCTCAGATACTGGAAGCTACATTCCCGATGGGATCGATGACCGGTGCTCCCAAACACCGGGTGCTGGAGCTTACCCGTCAGTATGAAGCCCAACAGCGGGGTTTGTTTTCAGGCTGTATTGGATATTGCACGCCCGGGGGCGATTTTGATTTTAATGTAGTCATCCGCAGCATGTTCCTGCAACCGCAAAATGGTACCGTTGCCTTTTTAGCCGGTGGCGGCATCACCCATAACAGCGTGCCGGAACTGGAATATGAAGAAAGCATATTGAAAACACGTGCCATCCGAAACATCCTCGGATTGCCTGTAGAGTAATCAGCCTTTTTTTCTTAGAGGTTTTTTCGGGTACACGGTACGGGTAGGAGCTACCGGTTCGGGACTGAGCATGGTTTGAACCGATTCATTCAGTATCTGATATTTATTGGCCAGAAACTGGTTCATTTTATCTTCAGGCAGCATCAGATCAAACTGGCCATTTTGTTCCAGTTGCTCGTTGAAAGAAGGATTATATCGGTTAAAATCAGTCAGACTCATATCAACATTGCGCGCAATTACCGCAGCCAGAAATTTTCCTGAAATGGTTTGTGTTTGTGCACCGGCGAGTTCTTCTGGGGATAATTGCTGACGGTTGTTGAGCGGACTGATTCCGTCGGTCCATGGTTTGAAATGATACATTTTTTTAGCAACCCCTGCGGCCTGTTCGTTTTCCATGATGTAGTGCGTGGCTATGAATTTTTTTACATGGTTGCGGCTTTCTTCCGGCAGGTAATATTGCAGCTCCCAGAAATTCCGGCTGCCACTTTTTTTGATGGCCTCGTACACCCTGCCCGGTCCTCCGTTGTAAGCAGCAATCACCAGCAGCCAATCGTTGAACTGTTTGTAGAGGTTCAGTAAATATCGCGATGCCGCGTGCGTACTTTTAAAATAGTCTCTGCGTTCATCGGTACGGTTGTTCACCATCAAACCATATTCGCGTGCAGTAACCGGCATAAATTGCCAGGGCCCCGCCGCACCGGCCCAGCTGGTGGCTGATGTTTGCAGGTTACTCTCAATAACCGCGAGGTATTTGAGTTCACGCGGTAAACCATATCGCGTAAGAATCTGGTCCATCAGGTTGAAGTATTGTATGCCCCAGTCTTTGAGGGCCAGCAGATGATCCTGGTGCCTGTTCAGATAATCGCGGATAAACAGCGAAGCCTGAGGATTCAGGTGGGCGGATTGAGTAATGCCCGGATTATAACTGTACTTTTCAAAAAGGTTTTTAAAGCCATAACGTGTAAGCTGCGAGATGTATTCTACTTTTTCTTTTTCCGGCTCTTTTTTTTCAGCAACAATTTCATCAATCCATGCCGCGGCCACCTTGGGTTTTTCTTTTAAGGTGTCTGCAACGGGATTCATTTGCATACTCCCTGCACTTACAACTGCTGGGAATAAACAACACATCAACCATGAAAAAAATATTTGCCGCCAACACATGATAAGGAACAAATTTAATGGCTTAACTGTATAGATTTTTATAAAAATACTGGATGCCCGGGGTTAAGTGGTACCAACCTGCAGGCACAAAAAAAGGCTGCTCCGGCAACCTTTGTGTAAAAAATATTCAGTGTGTCAGATAGATTATTTATCTGAGATAGCCTGTTCGGTTTTTTGATGCAGCGCCTGTTTGTTTTCTTTATCTCTCATGCCTTCTTCAATCTCATTTTTTACATTCGATTTGGCATCGTTGAATTCGCGGATTCCTCTACCAACGCCACGCATCAGTTCAGGAATTTTCTTTCCGCCAAACAACAGCAAGACTACCAGAATAATTAATATCCATTCACTTCCACCGGGCATAGAAAGCAGAAATGTGCTATGGAATGCTGTGTACATAGTTTAAATTTAGAGTGTAAAGATAAACCATTTAGGCATTACCTGAAACATTCCCCTTTGTAATTGTACGGTTTTGGTGTTAAAGTATTAACGGAGGCTTCTGCCACATTTGGCTTTTCCATTTGCCGCCTGGAACGGGGTAATACTGCGGGCACAAGATGCAATGAATACGTTGAGGCAAACGCCAATGGCGATGATCCGGATGTTTTTTTTCATTTCTGAGGTATTTAAGGTTAACGTTTAAGACTGATTACGTTAATCACAGTCTACCGGATCAGACCACTAATATAATACCCCAATTTCAGTTTTGCAAGCTATGGCATAAAAAAACCGGGAACTTTGAGGCTCCCGGTTCAATATTATTAAGTAAAGTGTTACTTCTTGGTAGTAGACATTCTTTTTTCCTTAATACGTGCGCTCTTACCGCTTCTTTCACGCAGGAAATACAGTTTAGCCCTTCTTACACGGCCCACTTTGTTCAGAATAATGCTGTCGATGTTAGGTGACAACAAAGGAAATAACCTTTCAACGCCCACTCCATCAGAGATTTTACGAACTNNGTTGCACCATTTCCCTGGCGCTTAATTACGTCTCCTTTAAAACTCTGGATACGTTCTTTGTTACCCTCAACAATTTTATAATTAACGGTAACATTGTCACCGGCTTTAAAACTGGGGTGATTCGCTTTGCTTGTCAGTTGTTCATGAACAAAATCAATCGCGTTCATAGCTTGTAATTTTTAACGGAGGGCAAAGGTAATGAAAAATAAATGATACCACTCTAATTTTTGGTTTTATTTTTTATCCTTTCGCAGGAAGTATAGCCGCTGTTGTTGATTACCGGAACCCATCATAACCCGGTAAGGCATTTCCTGCACTTTCATCCGGTAACCCCGGGCGTTGTATTCTGTTCAATGGGGTGATTTCTAGTCTTGCTTTAACCTTTACCCGCAAATTTTAGTGTTTTTTCCAGACGGCTGTTTAACAACCCTACAGATGACCACAACTAACGTTTTTTGTCTTTATATGCTGATAATGAATACAATAGGATAATAGATTCTCTATCCATTTCCATACCTGCCTGCGTTTCATACTTAAACATCATATTACTTTTTAACAAAATAAAAGTAATACTATCATGAATGATTGTAAATAATATTAATAGCTTTGCATTACTACTTTAAATAAAAGTAAGTATTTAAAGCATTGAATAAACTTACATGGAATTCCTGATAAAATTCAGATTAAATGAGCAGCTCTGTGTGAAGGATCCGGAAAGTACCGAGCTGGGTAAATCCATTGTGCAGGGTGCGATAGAGTTGATGTATGCATCAGGCTTTGAGCAGTTTACTTTCAGAAAGCTGAGTATCCACATTCAAACTACGGAGGCAACCATTTACCGGTATTTTTCATCAAAGCATCAATTGCTGCTGTACTTGCAAAACTGGTATTGGTCGTACCTGGAATTTCTGAGCCGTCTGTTGATTACCGAAGAAAAAACGGCGGATGAAAAAATGAGGATGGTACTTGAAATCATCACGCACCATCATGAGAAGGGACCGGCCCTGATGGATTACGATCTCAATCAGTTGCACAGCATTGTAATAGCGGAGTTCAGCAAATCGAATCTGATGCGGGCAATGGATACCCATCACTGCGATGTGGTGTTCAATCCGCTCACAGGTTTCTGTTCCTATGTGAGCCAGATTATTCTTGAATTGAAACCGGCGTATCCGTATGCGCGGTCACTGGCGAGTACATTGCTTCAAACAGCGCATGATCAGCAGTTTTACACACACCATGTGCCCTTACTCACCAATCATACTTCAGCCATACCCAACCATCAATATGTTTTGAATTACCTTCATTCCTTAGTAGATGCAGTTCTTAAACATTAAACTCTATGCCACTCCATCAAAATACACAAATCAGTACGCAAAAGCTTTTCCGGTATATCACCAAGGAGAAACAGGATGTAGGCAGCATTTATATCTATGCCATTTTAAGTGGATTGGTACAACTGTCTATACCGCTGGGTGTGCAGGCCATCATCAGCTATGTGATGGGGGCCACCATGGTTACTTCACTGTATCTGCTCATTGCCTTTGTGGTACTGGGTACATTTCTTGCCGGTTTTTTTAGGATACGCGTGATGCAGATCATTGAAAAAATTCAGCAGAAAATATTTGTGGAGTATGCGCTGGCCTTTGCAGAAAAACTTCCGAAGGTAAACTTAACGGCTACCCGAAAATATTATTTGCCGGAGCGCGTGAACCGTTTTTTTGATGTACAGATTTTACAGAAAGCCATTTCAAAATTGTTGCTGGAGATTCCCACGGCTTTAATCCAGATCGTCTTCGGTATTTTACTATTATCGTTTTACCATCCCTGGTTTCTGGTTTTCGGAGCACTGGTATTGCTCATCGTTATCCTGATTTTTAAGGTTACCATGAGTTCGGGAATACAATCGAGTTTAGAAGAAAGTGAGCGGAAGTACGAAGTGGCATCGTGGCTGGAAGATATTGCCCACGCCGTGAAAACATTCAAAATTAATTCGAAAGAAAACACACATGTAAAAGGATCAGATGATAGGGTGGTAAATTATCTCACCCACCGTACGAAGCACTTTAAAGTGTTACTTTATCAATATTGGGCAATTGTGGTTTTTAAAGTACTGATTACCCTCATTGTACTGGCCA
>DPFD01000046.1:0-15169 GCA_003534175.1 Chitinophagaceae bacterium | reverse complement strand
CTGAAATTGTAGTGTTAACCATCCTGTCCTCGGTTGAAAAACTGATTAAGAGTCTGGAAAGTTATTATGATGTCATCACCTCGCTGTCTAAATTAAGTACGGTAACAGATCTGGTGGAAGAGCGAACTTCAGATTTAGAATTGTCTCCTGCCGGTGATGGGGTGGAAATTGTTTTCAGTGATGTTTCGTTTCGTTTTGCCGACCAGAAGCCCATCCTCAGCAATCTGAATTTTAAAATTCCGAAAAACAGTTTGTGTGTAATCAACGGAAGGCTGGGTGCAGGAAAATCGTTGTTGCTGAATATTCTGGCAGGATTTTATGAGCCGTCTGACGGAAGCATACTATTTGATAAAGTATCCGTACGAAACTTAGATAAAGATGCTTTTAGAAAGTTGACCGGCATTTACCTGGATGATTTAACGATCATCAAAGCCACCCTGCTGGAGAACATTACGGTTGGGAAAGAGAATGTACATACACATGACATTATGAAACTGCTCGAGGCCTGGGGTATTGAGGATTTCACCACCCAGTTTACGGAGGGCCTGTACACTCCGTTGAGCGAAACCGATACCGAATTATCATTCAGTTCACGAAAGAAAATTTTGCTGCTGCGGGCAATGCTCGGTCCGAAGAAACTGCTGTTGCTGGAAGATCCGGTAGAAGGTATGAATGAAGATTTTGCCAAGCGGTTCATGGAATACATCCACACCATCAAGAAACACACAACCGTGGTGATTGTAACCCAGAACAGGGAGTTGGCCAAACAGGCAGATGTTGTGCTTACGTTGAATCAGGGAACCGTAATGATGGAAGACCTGTAAAAAAAATAGCATCATCCTTTGTTGAACACCATAAACAACACAGGATAAAAAGATAAATGAATGGAAAGAATGAAAATAAAATCGTTTGATAATATTTACCATGCCACGCGTGAATCTAGGGTGAAGCGCTGGTTCTATGTGTTCTTTGCACTGGCGGTGTTGGTATTGTTTCTGCCATGGACTCAGAATGTGAAGGTGAAAGGTACTGTTACCACACTCTATCAGGATCAACGGCCACAACAGCTCAACTCGCCGATACCCGGCCGTATTACCCGGTGGTACGTGAAAAATGGTGATTATGTGCAAAAAGGAGATACCATCCTTCAACTCACCGAAATAAAGGAAGATTTAATGGACCCTCAATTGGTGGAGCGTACCGAACAACAGGTAGAAGCCAAAAAAGGCGTTCGTGATTTTTATGAGGCTAAGATTCTCACTGCCGACGCTCAGCTACAGGCCCTGCAAAATGCCAGAGACCTGAAGTTGCAGCAGTTGAAAGTGAAACTGGATCAGCTGAATTTTAAACTGCGTGCCGAAGAAGTTGAACTGGAAGCCGCAACCAATGAACTGCAACTCGCCGATGATCAGTTCAAGCGACAGAAAAAAATGTATGATGACGGACTGGTATCCCTCACTCAGTTTCAACAGCGCAGTGTAACGTATCAAAACGCTGTGGCTAAAAAAACATCAGCCGAAAACAGACTGGCACAAACCCGTCAGGAATTACTGAACGTGCAACTCGAACAACAAACCGTAACTCAGGATTATGCCGAGAAGCTCAGTAAAACCACCGGTGAACGTTTCCAGAACCTGGGTGAAGTGCAAAGCAGCACCGGGGATATTGCGAAACTTGAAAATCAGGTGTCGAATTATAAAATCAGGCAGGAATTGTATTATGTAGTGGCATCACAAGACGGACAAATAGTTCAACTGAACAAGGCCGGAATTGGTGAGATACTGAAAGACGGAGAAAGCATTGGTACCATCGTTCCTTCTGATGCAGTGTATGCCGTGGAGATGTATGTTAAGCCGGTTGATCTGCCACTGATTAAAGCCGGACAGAAAGTGATGTGTGTATTCGACGGTTTCCCCGCCATTGTTTTTTCCGGATGGCCGAATACCAGTTACGGAACTTTTGCGGGAAGGGTAGTGGCAGTAGAGAGTAACATCAATGCCAACGGACTCTTCAAAGCACTGGTGGTAGAAGATAAAAATAAAAAGCCGTGGCCCCCTCAGATTAAAATGGGTGCGGGTGTTCAGGCCATTGCCATATTAAATGATGTACCGGTATGGTATGAGTTGTGGCGGAACATCAACGGTTTCCCGCCGGATTATTACACGGTGAACAATGAAAAAACTGGAAATGAAACTGCTAAATAAAATATTCATCTGGGTTTGTGTATGTTGCCTGCCCCTGGGCTCCCGGGCACAGGATACCCTTCGGCTGGCCCACGAGGAGTTTGTTTCCATCGTAAAAAATTATCACCCGATGGCCTATCGCTACCGGCTGCAAAACCGGGTGGCCCAACGCGAAGTGCAGGAAGCCAGAGGAAATTTTGATCCGTTACTGGATGCATCGCACGGTGCGAAAACACTCGATGGTTTAGATTACTATCGTGAAACCAACCTGGCACTCAACATCCCCACCTGGTATGGAATTGAGGTTACGGGTAAATACAATACCATCGACGGACAACGACTCAACAACAGCGAAACCGAAGGTGGATTGTATCAGTTTGGCGTTACCGTGCCGCTTGCACAAAACCTGCTGTACGACAAGCGTCGGGCCCTGCTGGATCAGGCAAAGTTTGCCCGGCAAATGACCGAAGCCGAGCAGGAGCTGTTAACCAACCGACTTTTGCTGGAGGCTGATAATGCGTACTGGACCTGGGTAAAGAAATACGAATACTATCAGTTGCAAAGCAGAACCGTAGCCATCAACCGCGAAAGGTTACAGCTTATTCGTAAAACCGTTGAGTATGGTGAAACCGCTGCCATAGACACCATCGAGGCGCAATCGCAATTACAGGGTTTCGAATTGCAGATGGAAGACGCTTTTCTGGAATGGGTGAAAGCTACTCAGGAATTATCGCTCTACTTATGGACTGAAAATCAACAACCGTACAACTTACCGTTGAGTGTGATTCCAACTCAGAACTTACTGATGAGCCCTGCCTATTCCAACTTTGCCTTGCTAATTAATGAAGTGAATACCCAACCCCTGCAGCAACATGCGGCGATGCAGTTTATATTTCAGGAACAGAACATTCTGAAAAGTGAACTCAAACTCAACAGGCAACTACTACTGCCTCAGTTGAATTTTACTTATCATCTCCTGAATAAGGAAAGCGAGCGTTCAAAATATTTTCCGCTGTTCGAAGATAACTATCAGTATGGTTTAAAACTGGGCATCCCGATTTTTCTCCGGCAGGAACGGGCCCGTTTTCGCATCACTCAAACTAAACTGTTGCAAAACAAACTGGAATCCGATATGAAACGGCAGGAATTAAATACCCGCATCTCGGTGTATGCATCTGAAGTACAGAACTACTACAGGCAATCAGAGCTGGCGCAGCAAAACATTTCCAATTTCCGCCGCTTACTGGAGGCCGAAGAAACGCGATTCCGCAATGGTGAAAGTTCATTGTTCCTCATCAACACCCGAGAAACCAAACTGCTGGAAGCCGAACAAAAGTTACTGGAACTCCGGTTGAAATTTCTCATGAGCTACAACCAGCTGAAATGGCTGAATGAAGGGTTTTAAGCGATTAATCCGGTTGATAAACGTATGAAGTGATGAATGATTGTGTTACAACTTATAAAGCTTTATTAAAGCAAATATTAGCTTTATACTAGCAATTATTAAGTTATTTATTTGCGTTAAATCTCAAAAAGTCTTTTTGCATTATTTTAAACATTGTTCCAGCGAAGAAGTCACGAAACTCTTTATTGTCGTTGAACTCCTTAAATACTTCAAAGTTGGTTTCAATATGGTCAATGAGTTTACGTTTCAATACTTCTTCAAAAGTTATTTTGGCATTCTGTTCGTCTGAGTGTTTGAAAGCATTTGCAAATTCTGCGTCCTGTGCAACGTCAGCCATTAAGTCCTCGGTCATTTTTTTAACCTTGTCCTCGTTGGTGAAAGTCGTTCCGAATCTGTCATTAAATGCTTTTACAATCGTTGAAAGATATTCCATTTCAGGTGCAGAAACTCCACCTCTCATGTCTGTCGGAATGGGTTTTAACTCGTCACCTTGTTGCAACTGAATATTAAATTCTCCTTCCTTTTGCAGACGGTAGCTGTCCATGTCAATATTGTCCAATATGCCTTGAGCTAAATCTTCGTCACGTTGTTTGCCCAATTTGTTTTGCAAATGGTTTAAGAACAAATACAGTCTTTCTAAATATGGATTTACAAACGGAACAATTTGAGCAAGGAAAACATACAATCGAACATACGTCTTGCATTTAGCTCTAAAGTCGTCTTGTTGCTCTTCTGTCAATGAAGTTCTGAATACTTCGGCTGCTGCATCTAAAATGCTGTGTAATTGGTCAACAGGAACATTTGTAACCATTTTTTGCGAAAACTCCTGAACTTGTTCGGGTGTGTAAACCTGAAAAGCATCCAAAGAACTTTGCAAGTCAAACAGTTTGTTCGGGTCAGTTGCTTCGCCTAAAATGGTTGTTTCAAAGAATGGGTCAAATGATTTTTTGATTTCGTCTGCATCATTGGCAAAGTCCAACACAAAAGTATCTTTCTTTCCTGCGGTTGTTCTGTTCAGCCTTGAGAGTGTTTGAACGGCATTTACACCACCCAATTTTTTGTCAACATACATAGTATGCAAAAGTGGTTGGTCAAACCCTGTTTGGTATTTATTTGCTACTATCAGAAAACGGTATTCAGATTTTTTAAACACGTCTGGAATGGCTGCACTTGAAAAGTGATTTAATGCCGCTTCGGTTTGTCCGTCAATCTCTCCCGAAAATGCTACGATTGCTTTGTAAGGGTTTCCTGTGTCGTCTAAATACTTGTCAAATGCTTTTTTGTATTTCACAGCATTTCTGCGACTACTGGTTACTACCATTGCTTTTGCCAAACCATTGATTTTTGATTTACGGATTACGTTGTCCATAAAATGGTCAACCATTAAAGCAGTCTTTTTGGCAATAGCGTGTGAATGGCTTTCTACAAATATTTTCAGCTTCTTCTGTGCCTTGTTTTTGTCGTAGGCAGGATCATCTTCAATTTTCTTTAGCAAAGCATAATAGCTTTGATATGTGGTATAATTCTGCAACACATCTAAAATGAAATATTCCTCAATGGCTTGTTTCATGGAATAAAGATGAAATGCTCTGAATTTCTCTATTCCGTTATCGTTATATTTTTCACCAAACAGTTCAAGCGTTTTATTTTTAGGTGTGGCTGTAAAGGCAAAGTAACTGGCATTGGTCAGCATTTTTCTACCTTTCACAATATCCACCACCAAATCTTCCGAAGTCAGTTCGTCATATTGGTCTTTATCAACAAATACAAATTCATCATTATCCACTTGCACTTTTTCAAAGTCTTTGGCTAACGTTTCATTCAGTTTTCCTGCTGTGTTTCCGCTTTGGCTGCTGTGTGCTTCGTCAATGATGATGGCAAACCTATTTCCGGGCAGTTCTCCAATTTCATTTACGATGTAAGGAAATTTCTGAATAGTGGTGATGATTATTTTCTTGCCTTCTTCTAAAGCAGTTTTCAATTGTTTACTACCTTCGGTAATGGCTTCAACAACTCCTTTTACTTGCTCAAACTGTTTGATGTTGTTACGGATTTGAGCATCCAATACTTTACGGTCGGTTACTACAATTACCGTATCAAAAACGGTGTTTTCATTATTCTTGTCAAACAAACCCACCAATTGATGAGCCAACCAAGAAATAGAATTCGATTTTCCTGAACCTGCCGAATGTTGTATCAAATAACGTTTGCCTGCTCCGCTTTCTTTGGCATTGTTCAGAAGTTTATCAACGGCATCTATTTGATGGTAGCGTGGGAAAATGAGTTTCTTTACTTTCTCCTTTTTAACCTTGCCATCAGGTAAAATCTTTTCCGTTTCTTCTTCAAATAATTGAACATAGTTCTGAATGATGGTCGTTAAACGGTCTTTGGTTAAAATGTCTTTCCAGAGATAATCGGTTTTAATGCCGTTTGGATTGGGCGGATTTCCTGCCCCATTATTGTAACCTTTGTTGAATGGCAAAAAGTATGTGTTTTCGCCTTTCAGTTGGGTTGCCATCCAAATTTGTTCGCTGTCCACGGCAAAATGAACCATGCAACGACCTAAGCGAAACAATTCTTCTCTTGGGTCACGGTTGGTTTTGTATTGTTTGATAGCATCTTTTACTGTTTGCTTAGTCAGTTCGTTTTTCAGTTCAAAGGTGATAATGGGCAAACCATTGATAAAAACAACCAAATCCAGCGAATTTTCATTTTGTGTGCTGTAGTGCACTTGCCTTGTTACAGAGAAAATGTTTTGGTTGTAAAGTGCTAAATCTTTCTCATTTAGGTTGGAAACAGGCTTATCAAAAAACAGTTTGAGTTTGATGTTATTGTCGGTAATGCCTTTGCGTAAAACTTCAATAATGCCAAAGGTTTTGATTTGATTGTTTAAGCGATACAACACTTTGCTTCTGTAATTGCTACCATGAATGGTTTGCAATTTCATGACTTCCTTTTCCTGTGTGGCTTGCAGAAAATTAAATAGCAAATCCTCATCTACACAATCCACACGATTGTAATTATTGAAATTCCTTTCTGCAAAAGCATTCACCAAACACAAGTATTGTGTGATATGGGCTTCTAATCCTTTTTCTGTCGTGTCTGTTTTCATTTAAGCGATACCTTTTGATTTCATTAATGCAGATAACAAACCGCCAAGAAATACTTTGGAAATTTTTTCTTGTGTTGATTTTATCAGTGCTGCATCTATTCTTAAATTCTGCATTCTTGCTGGGAATTCAGATAATTGGTTTAATATTTCATTGTGCCTATTGATGATTCCGTTTTGAATTTCAATAGGCATCCTTGTATTTAGTGTTTTGAGTTTTTCAACACTGTGTTTTTGCGATTTCAACAATTCAGCCAATAGTAGTTGATGACTTTTTAAAAATTGAATATCATCATCTAAACCTGATACCGCATCAAATATTTTTTGAACTTCATTACTTGTTCTTGAATGAATGAAGTTGAAGTTATACTCGTCAAATGAATGGTGTTCTTGGTTTATTCCTTTGTAATTAATCTCGTCTTTATGTAAAACCTTAAGATTTTCGTTATCCCCAAGTTTATTGAATAGCTCTCTATAAATTGCTCCTAATGAGGGCTCTATTGAAACATGAAATTCACTTTTCTTTAATGTGCCAGAAAGTTCGATATTATTTTCCATGCAATACTGCTTTGCTATTGTTTCAAACCAAATCCTACTGTAAAGCAAAGCCTGGCGTATGTCAAAATGGTTAAGTGCATTTTGGATTTTATCTCGGAAACTTAAATTGTAGTGATAATGAACAACTCCTTGCTTTGTGCATTTCAAAATATAGCTACTGAAATTGCCCCTTTGATTTTCTAAACTGAATCTTTCCCAATACAATCTGTCATGAGTTGAAACTATCTGTTGAACCGAATTTAAATAAGTATCATTTACCATCATTTCAATAATATTCGCACGATGGTCTGAATCTATTGCGTTTACCACATCATCAAAAATTATAAATGGTAAGGAATTTATTTTGGCATTCGCCAATAAAATTGACAAACCCAAGGACCTCAAATGTCCTTCGCTAAGCTTAATAGAAGCATCCTCAGTTAATGATGAACCCTTGACTTTGAATTCTATTTTATAGTCAGAATTGGAGTTGTCTATTTTGAAAGATTCTACAATTTCATGTTCTGCATCATGTTTATTTATTTGTGTATAAAATCCAGCAATCTCACTTTCAAGTTTCCCGAAACGAGTTTGAAATTCTTTGTCCTTGAATTCTTGAAGTTGAGTATAGAAATTTGAATACGAAGTGATTAGTAGTTCAATAAAAGAATTGTAATTATCTTCAATATTTTTTTCATTATATAGATTACTCAAATCAGTTGTGTAAGTGCCCAATGCAAGATTAACCGCATCTAACTTTGTTTGTGTATTTTCCCAGTTGGTTTTTATTGACTCAATTGACCTTTTTCTATCATTTAATGCTGAAACTTTCGCATTGTTCGCATTAATGGCAATTTGTTTTTGAGATTGTCTTTCATGTAATGTAGCTACCTCAGTAAAGTAACTCGATATAGTTGCTAATTGGGATTTTATTGAAGCAACAGTTGTATCTATCTGTGGTCTATTAGTCAAGGAATATTCAGGTGATGCCGTGTGCAAAGCAGTGCCGCTTGCAATAAGTCCAGTAAGTGCCGTTATTTTGGTTGTATTGAAATTAAGTTGATTGTGTAAGTGCTCTAATGATTTGAGGTTTTGCTCAACAAGTGTTTTATGTGCATTAAACTCTGCTTCAAGTTCTTTTATACCTTGAAGTTTAACCAGCTCTTCGTTTGCCTTTGAAAATGGATTTTTTGTTGTGTTTTCAAGAGGTGTATCACATGAAGGGCATACATCGGTTACAGTAGATTGTAACTCAAGGATTGCTGTATATAGATTTGAAAAACTTACATTGGTCTTTGCATCATTAAGTGCTGAAGTTAATTCATCAAACCTTTGCAAATTACCTTCGAGTATTTGTATGGCTGTTTCAAAATCTTGCTTTGAATGGAATTGGATGGCAGTAGTAGAAAGCGAAAGTGTATCAGCATTGGTTGCCTTAATCGCCTCGTCAATTTTTACTAACTCTGCTTCTAAATCTGAAATAGTTGCATCTGTTTTTAATAAAAGTTTATCGGCTTTGGCTTTCTCGATTCTGATTGAATCTTCATGCTCCTTTTTCAGAGTTGTATTACTAACATTTGCTGCATTTAATGAAGCTATTCTATTAGCTATATCACTACGTTTGAATGACAATAAGTTTGTTTTAAATGATGTTGGTTGGACAAATGATTTTACTAGATTGGATAAGTCATCCATTCCAATGAGTATCGAAAGAACCTCTTCTTTCTTTATCCCAGTATCCTTTGAGCCAAATAAACTAAATTCTTGAATCCTGTTTTTTTCTATGAAAGCTTGTGAATAATATTTTTTCTCATCTTCTGTTAGTTTTTCACCATCAATTGCGGGGTTGACAAATGAAATTGACAGACTAGGGTTTGAAGTAGAACCTATGCGTTTTACATATTCACTTACTCTACGATTTCGTCTTGCTGATTCTCTCACCTGACCTGTGAGTTTAAATTCTAACGCATCACACAAAGAAGATTTTCCGCTTCCATTTGGGCCGTAAAATATTGTATTATTCGAATTAAATTCAATGCAAACGCCCTTGTCGTCACCATTGAATTGAGAACCAAAGCCTCTAAAATCTTTAACTTGAAGTGTTTTGATTTTTGAAACTTGGTAATTAAAGGTAGCGCTTGCATCAGACCCTAAATTTCTAAGAAGAAATGCTGAAACATTTTTTACACGTATAGGAGTTCTTTTGTCTAAGTTAAATTCTTTAATCCTTCGTTTTAGATTTTCCCAAATTTCACCGCCATTTAAATCTACATCAATCAAACTGCAATAAACAAAATAGAGCAACCAAACAAACCCGTCTGATTCACTCTGTATTTTCTGTTTAGCAAATTTTTTAAAGTAGTATTTCATTTCATCATTTTATTTTCTTTTCCCCATCACTGCCTCAGCTATCATAGCTTCTTTGTATTCCCGAATGAGTTCAATTTCTCTATCGGCTTTGGCTATGGCAGTGTCTATGGTTGCGGTTTCGGTTTTTATATGTTCAATAATTCTTTTTTGTTCATCAATATTTTCAGGAAAAGCAATGGTTAAGTTGCTTAGAATTCCATTCGTTAATTGGTTAATTGTTGAAGTCGCAAACAAAGCTGTTTGCGACTTAAAAACATTTGAATTAAAGAAGTAATACAAGTAGTAATTTAAATCACTTCTAAAAACAGTCATAAAAGCCCCAAACCAGTTGCCCTCGCTTTCTTCATCAATTAAAATGTTTTTACCTATAAGTTCTGCACTTCCATTCCTTGAGCACAACAAAATGTCACCTTTTTTCAGAATTAGTTTTTCTGGGATTTCTTTGTTTACATAAACATTATCATCAGTAGTAAATTTTCCATTTTGTATGTTAGATGAACGCAAGACAAAAGTGCCCTCATCTTTATCAACTAAATCAATCGGGCTATATGTCAAGCCAATAAATGATTCACCTAGAAACTTTAATCTAACTATTTTCCAATGTTCCGGGACGTTTCCCAGCCATTCAACTCGTGAGTTTTTTGTTTTAGTATTATCGTCAACACCTTTTGTAATCGCATTAGTGATAATGGTTTGCCTCTGCTCCTTCAACAACTCAATAAACCGTTGCTTCTTTTGTATAAACAGGTTTATCTTTTCTTCTTGTGCTTTGATGTATTGCACAATTTCATCTTGCTCGGCTTTGGGCGGCACAGGTAAAAAGATAGTTTTCATTTCCGAAAACCTTGTCGACCACATATCCGCAACTATTCCTTTACCTTTTGCATAATATTCATCTTGAAAAAGTTTGTTAGTAAGCAAAAAGTGTGTGTATTCAGGTAAATAATATGCACTTGGTTTAAGCACTGTATTTACTATTGAAACAGAACCTTCCAATGCTGATAAACCTCCTGAACCTCGTCTATCGCTTCTACTGTTAATTGCAAAATCGCCAATACAAACCTTTTTTCTGTTATCTACATGCATTGTTTTTGCAGCAGACTCAAGTTGTGGCACAATTCCTTGCATAGTTACCGAAAGTGGGTTAAAGTCATTTTCTGAAACAGTTTCATTCCTCTCGTCAAATAGACCACCAAGTCGCTTTAATTCCCAATGCTCGGGAATTTCCGAAATCCACTTTAAGCCTGTGGCTTTATATTTAATCTTCGTGGTTATCATGCTTCAATTATTTCCTTTAAAAGATTTTCAGTTTCATCTTCAATCTTTAATATATCAGCAGTAATTTCTTTAAGAGTCCTTGGCGGTTGATATTTGTAAAAGTATTTCGCAAAGTTTATTTCATAGCCAATTTTAGTGTCTTTGTTATCCCACCAAGCATCAGGAGCAAAGGGCAATACTTCCCGTTCAAAGAATTCTTGAATGTCTTCTTTCAACGGAATGTTTTCGGTGTCTTTTAGTTTTGGGTCGGGCTTTGGTTTGCCTTTACTGTCGGTTACAATTTTTCCTTTTTCATCTTTCAAAGGTCGGTTAACGGTAATTTGAGCATAGCCAAAGTCAGCGTTGTCAAATATTTTGCTGTATTCGTTATCTTCAAAATTCAGAAAGGTCTTTTCAATCATAGCTACATGTTCAGGCAAAAACTCTACACGCTTTTTCCCTAAGGGCTTCCGCATTTTGCTGTAAAATTTTTCAGAAGTTGCGTTTATCAATTGCACTTTCCCTTTTCGCTGTTGGCTCTTTCTATTAGTAATTAGGAAAATGTAAGTAGGAATGCCAGTGTTATAAAACATATCATTAGGCAAGGCAATGATGGCTTCCAGATAATCTTTTTCAATGATGTATTTGCGTATTTCACTTTCTCCTTGTCCGGCATCACCAGTAAACAAAGCCGAACCATTATGGACAGAAGCAATACGGCTTCCCAATTCGGTTTCTTTCATTTTGCTAATCATGTGCAATACGAACATCAACTGTCCGTCATTCACACGGCTGGTAACGGCTTCTTCTTTGTAGCTACCTTTCAGCATAAAGCGTTTGTCAATGATGGCTCCTTTGGGTCCAACTCCCAACGCTTTTTTATCAGGTGCCCAGGTTTTACCATAAGGCGGATTGGTAAGCATGAAGTCAAACTTCAAATCCTTTTCAAAACCATAAGCACTCAAAGTGCTGCCATAAGCAATTTTGTCGGGGTCTTCGCCTTTTATCAGCATATCGCTTTTGCAAGTTGCATAAATGAAAGGCGTGCTTTCTTGTCCGTATAAATGCACCGTTGCCTTGCTTTTAACCAATCCATCAGGATTGAGCAAAAAGTTTTTGGCAATCGTAAGCATACCACCGCTACCCACACATGGGTCATAAATCAAATAAGTTCCTTGCTTGATTTTGTCTTTAACCGGCAAAAACACAAGGTGCGTCATCAAGTCAATGATTTCCCTTGGCGTAAAGTGCTCTCCCGCTTCCTCGTTGTTTTCTTCATTAAAACGTCTTACCAAATCTTCATACACATAACCCATTGCCAATGGTGGCAACTTGTCGGGATGCAATTCCACTTTTGGAGAACAGAATTTTTCAATCAATGAAAACAGAATGTCTGCTTCGTCCAAAGTTTCAATTTCATTTCTGAATTTGAATTGCTTGATGATGTCCTGGACATTCTCTGAAAACCCGTTCAGGTAATTTTCAAAATTGCTTCTCAGGTTTTTGGGATCGTCAAGCAGTTTTTTTAATGTAAACTTTGAAGTATTGTAAAACGCCAGCCCTGAACCGTGTTTGCTGTTAGTCAGCAAGCTGTCCAAGTTTTGGAGTTTGGCTTTGTATTCGGTGAATGTCTTTAAAACTTGTTCTTTGGTGGGTTCTAAAAGCAAGTCCAGTCTGCGAATAACCACCATTGGCAGGATTACATCTTTGTATTTACCTTTCTGGTAGTTGTTTACTAAAACATCATCCGCAACTGTCCAAAGGAAGTTAATAACGGGTTGCAGTGATTGTGTATTTAAGCTCATCAACCTTAATTTAATTTTATAAAATCTAAGTTACAATTTTAAATGTCATATCATCAAAAACTCTAATCATTCATTTACTGCTAAATAAATATGAGAAGCAGCCTCCAGTATTTTAAATATCCATTCACCGATCTAATTATTAGTATGTGATTGAATTGCAAATAAAATAATAAAAAAACCGGCACTGTTGAAGGTGCCGGCGTTTATGCGTTTCAGTTATGTTTAGCGGGCAATGTTCACGGCGCGTTTTTCACGGATAACCGTTACTTTAATCTGTCCCGGGAAGGTCATTTCAGTTTGAATTTTCTGCGCAATTTCAAAACTCAGTTTATCACTGTCGTTATCGGTTACCTTATCGGCTTCCACAATCACCCTTAACTCCCTGCCGGCCTGAATAGCGTAGGCTTTTTCTACACCTGAATAGGCGAGGGCAAGATTTTCAAGGTCTTTAATGCGCTGCATGTATTGCTGCATGATTTCCCTGCGTGCGCCCGGGCGTGCACCACTGATGGCATCACACGCCTGAATGATCGGAGAAATTACATATTGCATTTCCATTTCATCGTGGTGAGCACCGATGGCATTCACTACGGCAGGGTTTTCACCATATTTCTCGGCCAGTTTGGCACCCAGCAAGGCATGGCTCAGTTCGGTTTCTTCATCCGGCACTTTACCTATGTCGTGCAGTAATCCGGCGCGTTTGGCCAGTTTAGGATTCATGCCCAGTTCAGAGGCCATGATGCTGCACAGATTGGCGGTTTCCCTACTGTGCATCAGAAGGTTTTGTCCGTACGAAGAACGGAAGCGCATCCTACCCACCATACGGATCAGTTCTTTGTGTAAGCCATGGATCCCCAGTTCAATCACTGTTCTTTCACCAATGTCCATTACCTGGTCTTCCAACTGGCGACGGGTTTTCTCCACCACCTCTTCAATACGGGCGGGGTGGATACGGCCATCACTCACGAGGCGCTGTAACGACAAGCGGGCTATTTCCCTGCGCAACGGATCGAAGGATGAAAGAATAATGGCTTCCGGAGTATCATCCACTATCAGATCCACACCGGTTGCCGCTTCAATGGCGCGGATGTTACGGCCTTCACGGCCAATGATGGATCCTTTAATTTCATCACTCTCCAGGTTAAATACCGTGATGGCATTTTCAATAGCCTGTTCGGCAGCGGTACGCTGAATGGTTTGGATAATGATTTTGCGGGCCTCTTTATTGGCTTTGCCTTTGGCTTCTTCAATGATTTCCTGTTGCAGGGCCAGTGCTTTCGACTGTGCTTCCTGACGCAAACTTTCAATCAGCTGCGCTTTGGCATCATCGGCTGACAACCCGGCCACTTTTTCCAGGCGGCGGATGTGCTCTTCCTGGTGTTTCTCCAGTTCAGTGCGTTTGATGTTCACTACCTCAATCTGACGGTTGAGGTTTTCCTTGATCTGATTGTTTTCTTTAAGTTGCTTTTCGAGATTGCCTTCTTTCTGATTCAGGCTTTGCTCTTTCTGGCGGATTCGGTTCTCTNNTTTCATGCTCCATTTTCAGTTGCACAAAATGTTCTTTAGCTTCCAGCAGCTTCTCCTTCTTCAGGGTGTCAGCTTTCAGTTTGGCTTCAGATACTATTTTAGAGGCTTCCTGTTCAGCAGTTTCAATTTGTTTTTTAGTGTTTTGAGCGAAGATGATTTTACCCAGCAGAATCCCCAGGGCCAGTCCGGCAATGCCGATGATGATCGATAATATGATCGAGTCCATGTATTAGTGTGTTTTTAACTTGATTTTCAAATAAATACATCTTTTTCATCCTTTTAATAGGTTCATGAGATGTTTAACCGAACGAAGATACAATTTTTTCAGTGGATTTTAAGGCGTGTCGGCCAGGGGCTTATCGAGATGCTGCTCGAGTTTATCCAGTGCTATTTTCAGGTCTTCCGTTACCACGCTGTTTCCGGCGGCGGCTTGTGTAGCGTACCAGATTACCACCATTGCAATGTAATCCTGCATGTCTTTTCCTGCAAACTGTGTTTTGAATTCAATGATTTTATCGTTAATCAGTTTGAGGGTTTTGCGTATGGTTTCTTCATCCGACGGGCTACAGCGGATGCGGTAGGTACGGTCGGCAATGAGTATGTTGATGGGAATTAAATCGTTCATAACAGGTTTATTCGGTGAGCATGCCAATGCATTTGTCAATTTCTCGGATGTATTTGTTTATAGTGGATTCAAAAGCGGCCTTATCGGCAGGAGTCATTTTCCCTGCGGCGGCCATCAGTATCTGTTGCTGCTCGGTTAACAGGCGCACCTGTTCTTCGAGGGCTTCGTTCCTGCTTTTGAGCGAGCGGATAATTTCTGCCTGCTGTTCCTGCTGTTTCTGCAAGGTTTCCAGCTGTTTCATCCGCTGCTTCACCTTGGCAGTAATCTGTTGTACGTGTTGCAGTGTATCCATATTATTTTCTTACTTCTGCATTCAGCTTTTGCGTGTATGTTTTGGTGAGTTGCTGCATC
>DPFD01000062.1:4503-8259 GCA_003534175.1 Chitinophagaceae bacterium | reverse complement strand
TAGGTATTGCCCACACGGGTGGCAGCTCCTTCTTCTATCCACAGGCCTTTATCTTCATCAAAATACCATAAAGGAATGCTTGCCGGCGCGCTGCCGCTCATCGTTGCGGGTAATGGGAAGGTGAGTTTAGATTTTTTTCCATTGGCAATTTGCAGTTTTTCTCCGCCGCTTCCGGTGAGTTCCACTTTAATCATGCCATAGGTGATGAGGGTACGCATGAGTCCTTCGCTGTTGAGCGCCCGTAAATCACCGGGCATGGTTGCGGTAAGGGCCGAACTGGAAGGGTCAATCCAATGTGCGGCTACCTGCACTATTCCCGTGTATGCGACACCGGTAGTTGCGTTTACCACTCCCGCGGCGGGCAGTTCTACCTTCATGCCATTGGCATCGGAAGCAACACCACCGGTGGCAGCATCAATGGAACCAATCACAACTCGCGGTATCAGTTGGATGCGTGTTTGATGTTTACGTCCGCTTTCAACGGCAAAGGTTTTAATAGCATTAAAATATCCTGGTTGCTGTACGGTAATAACCGCGGCGTTCTTCACTACCTGAGCGTTGATGATTTCAAAGAAACCAAACTCATCGGTAGTAGTGGTGGAGGCGCCCATTTTCACGGTTGCTCCCTGCACGGGTTGGTACAATTCATTGGTAACAAAACCATTGGCAGAAGCACTCACGCGGGATACAAGATCCGGTGGGGTTTCACCTCCCAGGCTGTCACTCTTTTTACAGGAATAAAACGCGATGCAACAGAGCAGTAAGGAAGTAATGATGTACTTCCATGAATTTGTTCGGGTGGGCATATTTTGGTTTTTTGGGATACGGAAGATAACATATTTATGATAAAACCTAATATGTTTACCACATTATTTCCAGTATCCGTTCAGCCAGCCTTTCTCCAGATGGATGTCTTCAAATTTCTTGTAGAAGCGGATGGCATCTATATTCCATTCGAGCACCTGCCAGTTCATCCCCGTATACCCATGATCCTGCGCATATTGTTGCAGCGTTTCGAACAGCTGTTTGCCAACCTGTTGATTTCTGTAATTTTCGGTTACGTATAAATCTTCTAGATAGAGGCGTTTTCCTCTCCAGGTACTATAGCGCGTATAAAACAATGCAAATCCAACAATCATATCCTCTTCCGTAGCTACAAAGGCTTCCCAACAGGGGGAAGGGCCGAAACCGCAGGCAGTGAAATGTTCCAGATTTACCTGAATGGCATTGGGTTCCTTTTCGAATGTGGCCAGTTGTTGAATGAGCTCCATCAAACGGCCGCAATCGCTTTCTTTAGCTTTTCTGATGTGTAGATGCATAACCGGGTGTGATGTTGAGGATTCAAATCTAATATTTTCACCTGCAAACATTCGATTAAATTTGTAAAAAACGAAACCATGAAAGTTACGTTAACCAAGTATGCGCATTATAACTGTTGGGCCAATCAGCAAATACTGGAAGTGATTTATAATTTAACCGATGAGCAGATACATCAGGAAGTAATCAGCAGTTTTCCTTCCATTTATAAAACAGTATTGCACATGTTGGATGCGGAGGCTATTTGGTGGCAGCGTTTAAAACTGGTGGAAGTAGTGGAAGTGCCTTCTGCAACTTTCAATGGTACCATCATGGAGCTTGGCAATACCTGGGTTCGCCAGTCGAAGCAAATCAAGGAATGGGTTGATCTGGCAGTGGCCGGTACATTTACCCATGAATTCTCCTACATGACGTCTAAAAAGGTACGGTTCAAACAACCCGTGTATGAAGTGCTGATGCATTTATTCAATCATCAGACCTATCACCGCGGACAATTGGTTACGTTGTTACGCCAAACAGGTTGTACGACCATTCCGAGTACCGATTTGATTAATTTTTTGAGGAAGAAGTAAGCGGGAAACCTCCATACACTTTCTGTTCTTTTATTGAGAGATGTTGCCTGAAAATCCTTCCCCGGGAAAAGTGTATCAAAAATAATTCAGTTCGTGTCTGAATCTTAGCATACAGAAAACTGCGATATAAAAAAGATCACTTTCTACAGTTTGCGCGATGAGCTGGCAATTGTACAACAACTAGTGATTAATCTGTAGATTACAGTAATCAGAATATTTGTACTAAATTCAACGTCAATAGAAATAATCCCTCATCAAGATTGCGCTGTAAAACTGATATACTCTTAAGGCCCTTAATTTTTTAAACATGCGGGGAGTGTATTGTGCTCACTGCAAAATTTTGATATTAATGAAATGGATTCACTTGATTTACTCCATTATTATTTTGTTTATGAGCAGTGATACATTTGCTCAGCCTAAGTTTGTGAAAGATTCAGTGTTGGTGATTATGTACAATGAAAAAAATTCTTTACCTCATAATCCAGGATATCACATAACTAATCAAAGAAAACTTATTATTGATGGTAACACCAGCTACTATTTTATATCTAACCCTCAGTTCCAAAATGTGGATTCATTTAAAATGAGAGCTTCCATCATAAAGTACATAGACAGTAATTACATTTTGTTCAATCAGCCCATGATGCCCAAATATGACCGTTACACCTACTTTTCGGATTCCTTACATAATATGAAGAAGCAACTAACCGGGAGAAAAGAACTGATAAATGGTCGATTTGGTTACGAGGCTAAAACATTTTTCAGGGGAAGAAATTTCACGGCATGGTATGATCCAACTATACCTTTTCAAAACGGTCCATTGAAGTTCGGAGGATTGCCGGGTTTAATTATTAAGTTTTATGATAAGGAGCATATCTGGTTCTTCGAACTTGCTTCAATTATGAAAGAAAAAAGGCAATTCAACATTGATAATATTCATTATGCCGGTGATTACCAAACCTATCTGACTATTTTCCCCGAGTGGGATCGAAAAACCAGAGAGCGTGATAATGCCAATCAATCAATAGATCCCAATTGCCCAACATGCGGTTCAAAGAATAAGCATTACTCAATTGAAATGAATTGATCCTAAAAGCGAAAGGTATATGGTTTGTTTCTACTGATGTCTTTTATTCATGAAAATGAGTTTGTTGAAAATTATACTCTTTAACAATATTAGGAAGTGGTTTATCTCGCTAGTTTTTTATCTTAGAAAATATATGAGACCTTGCAAGTTATTTTTTACAACATTTATATGTTTGTTAAGTTCTTTTGTTTATGCTCAACTGAATAAGAACTTCTTCAATGATTCTGTAATTGTAGTGAGGTATAATAATACGAACTACTTATCCCAATTAAAAACTACAAGAATTATGAAGCTGATAATTGACAGAGATGCCAGTTATTTTTTCATATCCAATCCGGATTTTAAAATTGAAGAAGAAGGCAAAATTCCATCAATTATAAAATACATCGATAGCAATAAACTTTTGTTTAACCAACCAATGATGCCAAAGTATGATAAGTACAATTACTTTTCAGATTCATTGTATCCTATGAAATGGAATCTCACAGGCAAGAAAGAGGTAATTAACGGTAGAGTAGGATATGAAGCAACAACTTTTTTTAGAGGTCGATATTTTACCGCATTTTATGATCCAAATATTCCCTTTAATAATGGACCGATGAAGTTTGGAGGATTGCCGGGAATGATTATTAGATTTTATGATAAAGATCGAATATTTTATTACGACTTACATTCCATAATTCAAGAGCCTAGAACATTTAAAGTAAATAAAATAAATTGGGGAGGCGATTACAAAACGTTTTTAAGTATATACCCTGAGTGGCGCAGGAAATTGGAGGA
>DPFD01000062.1:0-4450 GCA_003534175.1 Chitinophagaceae bacterium | reverse complement strand
TCATTAGAAATTTATTAGTATTTGCAATAGGATACTATTGTTATTTTTAGGCGTTTGTTGTTTGATGTTATGTTGGAGAAAAAATTTAAGGTTTTGATTGAGTGGTTTATATAATGCAGCAATCAATAGGCATGCGACAGAGATGTAATAGCTGATTTTAGACTTACGTCTAATTTAGGTTTTAAAACTGGTGTGCTTGTAGGGGTTTAAATTTCTAATCATCCGGGGAGTGTTTTACGTTCTCCGCTTAATTTTGATAACTATGAAATGGATCCACTTGGTTTTATCCATTATTATCTTGTTTATGAGCAGTGAAACATTTGCTCAGCCCAAGTTTGAGAATGATTCTGTGTTGGTAATTACTTATGAATTAACCAATCAATTACCTCATTTTAAAGCATCCTCTACCGGCAAGCTACTTATAAACGGGGCGGTTAGTTATTACTTTACTTCTAACCCTTCACTCAAGATTGATGAGGCTGATAAAATTCCGGGCACAATTAAATACGCCGATAGTAGTTTTCTTTTATTTAACCAACCCATGATGCCTCATTATGATAAATACACCTATTTTTCAGATTCACTACATCCAATGCAATGGACTTTAACCGGGAAGAAGGCGTCAATAAATCAAAGGATAGGTTATGAGGCAACTACTTTTTTCAGAGGGAGGTATTTTACCGCATTTTATGACCCGACTATTCCATTTAATAACGGTCCGGTAAAATTTGGAGGATTGCCGGGCTTAATCATCCGGTTGTATGATAGAGACAAGCTATGGGATTATGAGTTAAAGTCTATTGCAAAAGAGCCAAAAGTGTATACGGGGAATAAAATAAAATTTGCCGGTGATTACAAAATGTTTTTAAGTATATACCCGGAGTGGCGCAGGAAATTGGAGGAAAAGCTCGCAGCCAATCAGTCAGTAGATCCCAATTGCCCAACCTGCGGTTCAAAGAATAAACATTATTCAATGGAAATTTACTAAACATGCATTTGGAATCAACCGGTTATGTTTTTTTAACTATCAGCCGGATACGCTAACTCAATGATAAGATTCATTTTCATTATTTCTTTGCTGGTTTCACCATCCCTTTCAGCTCAAACTACTGAAAAGGTTCATGGCGTTGTAATGGATTCGCTTGCAGCAACTTTTATAAACGGTGCTACGGTAATTGTTTATTCCGGTGAGCAGGTTTTGGGTTATAGCATCACCAATGCTTCCGGAGCTTTTGAAGTACCAGTTTCAAGTACAGCGATTAACGAGTTGACGATCGAATGCAGGCATATATCTTATGCTGAAAAAAAGCTGATTGTTCAACAGGGGGCCATCTTTAATCCGANNCTAACACCTTCCTCCAAAACATTATCAGAAATTATTGTTGAATCAGATAGTTGGGCGAAGAACGATACCACTGATTTTATCATTGATTCCACCATCGATGTACGCTCTAAGAAAATTGAAGACTTACTGAAAACGCTGCCCAATTTTGAGGTTAAAGACAACGGCAGGATTCTATATAACAACAAGGAAGTTGGCACTGTGCTCATCAATGGCGAAAATCTATCCGGAAGTAATTACGGAGTGGTTACTAAAAATCTGGATGCAGATATTTTACAAAAAGTTCAGGTAATTGACAATTACAGTGAAAACCGTATTATCGGATCTGTTTTTAAAACCGGCGACCTTGCACTGAATCTGTTAACGAAAGAGGAATTGGAAGGTAAACTGAACGGATCTGTGAAATTAGGCTCATCGCTTATTAGAAATCATATCGGGGAGTTAAACTTGATTGGTATAAAAAAGCGTAAACAAGTATTGCTGGTGAGTGACTGGAATAGCATCGGGGAGAACAAAAATCATGATTTTAGAAGTCAGAACCGAAGCGCAGTATATTCACAAATAACCCGGGAAAACGACTATTTCGAAACTACGGCTCTGAATAGCATAACCTTCCCTTTGATGGAGGAAAACTACAAACCTGATGAGAAACAGGGCGGCGTTTTTTTGTCTGCCGTTTTTCCTGTATCAGCCAGATTGAAAGTGATTGAGAGATTCAGCGTGCGCTCCATGCACAGTAATCTGTCTACCGACTTTTATAATAAAACGATTTTGCCTGACTCCACAGTGTATGAATTGTACAATGTTCAACGTTCATCGTTGAAAATCCTCAACTGGAGCAATTCCATTACCATCAAATATGATAATCTGAAACGCACTGCATTGGAAACGGAAGTAGGGGTGCAGATTAAAAACAGTTCATCTCAGTTTACTCAGTTACAGTCAGGAAGTTACTCCGATACGGCTATTTCCCATTCATCTGTGCCATATGCAAAGTATTTTGTAACGGTGAGTGGCGCTACGCGTATAGCAAATCATAAAGCAATTGGTTTTGGTGTAAACGCATATATTCTGAAAGACGATGGTAAAATCGATTTTAATACCAACCGGTTAAACGATTTTTATAACCTGCCCGCTTTTTTACAAATGTACCGTCAGCGTGTATCACAGAATAATGCGGTTGCCATTGTTGATGCGCTGTATTTAACCAGGTTAAAAAAAGGAAGTTTGAGTTTGAAATTATCACATGCATATTATAATAATGAAATGAATCGGATGGTTTTTGCAGATACCTCCCGAATTGGAAAAGATACCCGCCTGTTGACAGATGCAACGGAAACGTTTCGATACAATAAATCAATGCTACAACTAACGGCTAATCATATTACCCGGCATAAACACCAGTTGAAAATAGATGCTGCCTTGGGGGTGTATCAACTACAGGATATTTCAGGCGGAACATATCTGCACTATATTTTGCGAGGTGATATGTACGGGCGTTTGTACAAAAACATTATCTATAATACAGCATTATCCAGCAGGAATACATTGTTATCTCCTTCGTTGGTTTTAAAAGACAGTTTGATTGATCAGGTTTCGATGATGACACTCACTACCCCTCAATACAAGCCGGTAACGGTACATACTTATGGAGTGCGCCTTTCGAAGGCAGACTGGTTGGAGTATTCGTTAGGCTATGACTTCCGGTGGATGCCGAACAGCTATACCCAACAGATCAATTACAACCCTAAATTATCCTTTGTGTTTTATGATATTTTGGGAGAGTATATTTCACATGATTTACAATTCGGATTGAAGGCATATTCACTGAAGCTGAAAGGAACTTTTAATGTAAACGTGTCGGCAAGGCATCAGGTGAATGACGGTTTCGTAAATGGGGTTTCAGTTACTAATGTACTTAAACAACTTTCACCTTCCGTTCGCTATATAAGCAATTTTAAAGGCGCTTACAATTTTGAAGTGAATTACCGTCATCATTTTAACGACTATACTCAAAAAGGAAACAATTCCGTCCGATTAAAAAATAGTGATTTTCTTATTTCTTTTGCGCAACGAATTATTTTTTCCGAATCATTTGTGTTGGGCTTCTCGAATGGTTATCATAAATTCCAAAATGGCAGTTTTGTTCGATTTGATTTAACTGCAAACTGGTATTTAAACAGTAAATGGCAACTAGGTGTAAAAGGGGTGAATCTGCTCAATAACAAGTCTTTTAAAAATCAATTCAACGATGTAAATAATATGTATCGTTTTGAAACGGCTATTACGAAGCCATTTGTTTTATTCAGTGTAAATCGTAAATTTTAGTTTAAACTTTTTCATTGTTGTTTGTTGGTTTGAAAAGCTAAGCTACACATGACTGCAGCTTATAGTTTCTTCCAATTGTTTTAATAGCCGGTACATCGTGATATTCTTGCTGACGGTATCCCCATTAAGGGAATTTTGGGGTGCATGCCTGAAATTGTATGAATACAACACAATTTCAACTATAACTTTAAGGAGATATTTTATTTGTATGCCTTGAACATATTGGAACAACAGTCATGTTGGTCTAATTGTTGAATCAATATAAATAGTACCATGGCAAATACGTACACTCAGGTTATAATACAACTGGTTTTTGCTGTTAAAGGTAGACGATGCCTTATTTCGGAGCATTTTCGTGAGCAGGTGGAAAAGTTTATGTGTGGTATAATTTCTAACAAGCAATCGAAACCTCTGGCCATATATTGCAATCCGGATCATTGTCATGTTTTATTCGGACTTCATCCGAGTGTGTCTATAGCAGATATGGCTAGAGATATTAAATCTAATTCATCGAGATTCATAAATGAGAATGGTTGGGTGCTTGGTAAATTTGAATGGCAACAGGGTTATGGTTCATTCAGTTATAATCGCTCATTATTGAATACGATTGTGAGGTACATATTGAATCAGCGGGAGCATCATAGGAAGAAAACATTTAGAGATGAGTACGCCCGGTTGTTGGAGCGATATGATGTTAAATACGATGAAAAATATTTGTTTGATTATTTGGATTAAAGGTGCCGCCCCTACGGGGCACATATTGATAACTTCTTTACGCAT
>DPFD01000155.1:3964-5896 GCA_003534175.1 Chitinophagaceae bacterium | reverse complement strand
ACTCCAGGAAGGGGATCTGGTAAAATTGACTACGAGCCGTGTGGTAGGCACGCTTAAAGAAATGAAAGGAAAGAAAGCTATTGTGCAGGTAGGACAAATGCCCATGACCGTGGATATTAAGAATCTGGTGGCAGTAGTGGAAAGACAAAATCCAAAGCCGGTATAATGTTATTTTCTCTGCTTCCAGCCTGTTTATCACATCTTTAAAATTAAAGTATGAAAAAGCTGGTTATTATAGGAGGCGGATTTGCCGGGGTGAATCTGGCAAGAGCGTTACGTAAAACCCCGAATGTAGACATCACCCTTGTTGATAAGAATAATTATAATTTCTTCCCTCCTTTGCTGTATCAGGTAGCAACAGGTTTTCTGGAACCATCCAACATCAGTTACCCTTTCCGTAAACTGTTTACGAACCAGAAGAACATCCGCTTCCGGATGGCATCACTGGAACGAATAGACGCGGATGCTAACCGGGTGATTCTATCGAACGGTACACTGGAGTATGATTATCTTATACTGGCTACCGGAACAGTAAGCAATGATTTTGGAATGGCCTCTGTACGGAGGAATGCCCTCCATATGAAATCGATTGATGATGCTATCGAAATCAGGAATTCGATGTTGCAACGCATCGAAGAGGCAACCCTGATTCCCGACCCGGAAGCCCGCAATCCCTACAGAACCATTGTGATTGCCGGCGGCGGCCCTACCGGTGTTGAAATTGCAGGTATGTTGGCCGAAATGCGCAAAAATGTTTTTCATAAAGACTATCCGGAGTTTAAAGGAACCGGCACCAGGATTTGTTTAATTGATGCAGCACCGGTGTTGTTAACACCCATGAGTCATAAAGCTCAGCAATACACCAAAGAAACGCTCACTAAAATGGGCGTGGAAGTAATGCTGAATGTGCAGGTGAAAGATTACGAGAACGATGAAGTGATGTTATCTGACGGAACTAAAATTAAAACCAAATTGCTCGTTTGGGCAGCAGGTGTTACTTCATCTGTTTTCAAAGGTATTCCGGAAGCATCGATAGATCGGGGAAGAAGAATGCGCGTGAATGAGTTTCAGCTGGTAGATGGTACACAAAATATATTTGCCATAGGTGATACCTGCCTGATGCAGTCAGACCCGAAGTTTCCCAACGGCCATCCTCAGGTTGCCCAGGTGGCCATGCAACAGGGAAAAAACCTGGCTCACAACCTGAAGTTGCTCTTCAGCAATAAATCCATGAAAAAACCATTCCGTTATTTCGACAAAGGTTCTATGGCTATTATCGGCAGNNCCCCAAACCCAAATGGAGTATGACCGGCTTTTTAGCGTGGATGATGTGGTTGTTCATTCACCTCTTTTTCCTGATCAGTTACCGGAACCGAATACTGACGATGTATAACTGGACGGTATCTTACTTTACCAAAGATCAGGCATTGCGCATGATCATCCGCCCCAAAGTGAAACCGGAATAACTTATTCTTTCAGTTTCGATTTGAATACTTTCCGGAACTTTTCAATTTTCGGAGTGATTACAGCCCGGCAATACGGTGCATTGGTGTTGTTTCTGTAATACGATTGATGATAATCTTCTGCAGGATAAAATTTCGACGCCCGGGTAATTTCTGTTACTACCGGTTTGGAATAAACGCCGGATGTGTTTAATGCATTTTTATAATGTTCCGCTTTGGATTGCTGTGTTGGGTTATGGTAGAATACCGCGCTTCTGTACTGTGTTCCAATATCTGCCCCCTGGCGGTTGAGCGTGGTGGGGTCGTGGGTTTCCCAAAAGACTTCCAGCAATTCATCATACGTTATAATTGTGCTGTCGTACATAATCTGCAAACACTCCGCGTATCCGGTAGTGCCGCTACTCACCGTTTCATAGGTTGGGTTGGGCGTGTTGCCACCCATATAGCCTGAGGTTACTTTCACCACACC
>DPFD01000155.1:0-3938 GCA_003534175.1 Chitinophagaceae bacterium | reverse complement strand
CCATTGGCAAATGTGGCTATGTCATTAAAGGATGTAGATGTGGCAGGTTGAGGCACATGATCTTTCTGAGAAGTTACCTGTGCACAGGAGGGTAAAATAAATGACAGCAGTAAAATGGCTGAGCATACTGTTTTCATGGGGAATGATTTCCTGCAAAGTTAGTAGCAGGAAACCGGATTTTCCCCACTGTGTACCCTATAAAATTTATTTAAAAGTTAACTGTTCAATTGCCGTTTCCCTTCTTCTGTCATGCGCTCTGCACTCCAGGGTGGACTGAAAGTNNCATGCGTTCTGCGCTCCAGGGTGGATTAAAAGTGATGTGTACTTCCACGTTTTTATCCGGTGCATATTGCTTCACTGCATTGAACGTCATCTCTTTTAAAGTACCGCCCATTGGGCAGTGCGGTGTGGTGAGCGTCATCGTTATTTCGATGGTTTGCTCATCGGGCAGTTGAATATCATAAATCAATCCAAGATCTACAATGTTTACCAGCAATTCAGGATCAACTACCGAGTACAGCTTCTCCAGAATACTGCATTTGTCTTTGTAATGTGGATCTGTTATTTCCGGTTCCATAATTAACACATAATCTAATCAAAATATTGATGATACGTTCCCAGATGATTCACCAGCGAAATTACCGAATCAATACTTGCCTCTGAGGTAGCGAATGTTTTCAGGTGTTCCTGCACGGGAATCAGAAAATGATGCAACTGATCATGTGCCTCGCCTTCCATCGTACATTGTTTGATAATGCCCTGAAAGGCATCGTTCAAAGGCGTTGCCATATCCTGAGGGGTTGATTTTGAATCCATCCCGTTTTTAATAATGCCAATCATTTTTTTTATACCTTCTGTTGTTTCAGGGTTGGCTTTCCATTTCTGCCCATTGTTCAGTTGCACTACCGGTGTGGCCGGCGCATTTTCCGGTGCAGGGGCAACCACTTCTGTTGCCGGTGCATCGTGCGACTCATGTTGGTGTGCAGGTTGTTCAGGTTGCTGACAGGCTGCAAAGAAAAAAGGCGTGAGCATAAAAAGCATTGAAATTCGTTTCATGTTGTTGGTTTTTAATTTGAATGAATACTTTTTTTATTGGGTTGATATAGAATCATGCCGAGTACATTGAGCAGGTAAACCAATGCTACCGTAATCCACAGGGTCATGGATGTTTGAATAACAGTAAGATTGGATAAGGCAATGCCGGAACACAACATCACGATGGATACTATAAAGAGTACAAATTGAATGTTTACCCACGATGATTTGTACAGATGTTTGGGCAGTATTCCGTCATTTCCATGTTGTTGCTTTTTAAAATTTGTATTCCAGATCATGAATGGCAGGGTTTTGAATGTTTTGCCCAAAATGATTCCGGAGATGAATCCCATGAACAATAGGGATCCATAGAAAATGGCCGGAGCTGTTCCATGTATAAAATAAATAAACGGGATGGATATCAGGGCTGCCAGCAGGCACAGAACTGAAATGAGTGTATGCATTACCGGGGTGTCTACCTTTTTTCTGAGTCTTTTGCTGGCGGCGTCGTACAGGTACAGCAACCAGCAAGCAATACCCATCATCATGATGCCTGCATACAACAGGATTCGGATGCCGGGTTCATTCAAATATCCATCCACCATAAATCCTGTGAGCGCGGCGTTTTGCAGTATGAACGAATAGGTGAGCAGATGGTTTTTGGTTGAATGGCCAACTAGGAACATGGGAACCAGCTTGCTGCTCACACCGGTTATCAGTTGTACAAACCAACCCGCAAGGCCCGCATGTGCATGCAGCTTGAGAATCTCCAGGTGATTCACCGCGAAGAAAGGACGGTACAGGTGGATAGTCAGCAACAGTCCGATGATTACGGTAATGAGTAACCAGGTAATGGATGAAGTGATGAACAAGGTATGAATGCTTTTTTTGGCGGTTCCATAGGTGCCAAATACCTGAATCCAGCAGAGTATAACAGCCAGCACAATGAATGCCCCTCCCGCAATCATCACCCAACCTGTAGTGAAATTTCGAAATGCATATACCAACAGTAAGGTGCCGGTAGTTAAGGAGTACCAGGATGCGGTGCTGAGTGGATACAGGTATAATTTTCGTTCACTCAATACCGGTAGTAACTGATACAGTGCTCCAAAAATAACCATGGTGCCCCAGCCCAATGCAGCAGTGTGTACCATCGATAACAGGTGCGGATTGAAGAAATGCCCTGTGAAGGCGTCTGCACTCTGATACATCATGACCGTTAAAATCAAAAATGCCAGCGCACCCGTAACATAAAACGGAAGTACATATTTTAAAGGTGTGGATGGTGCCGGCGAGTACATGGATGTATGATTATGTATGCTGAATGATAAGCTGTACATCGGAATCACTTCTTTGTAGTATCTGTATACTCAACGGCAACGAGTCTAACGCTTCTAACAGATGTACAGGCACACGCTGGTGCAATACATGAAGCGATTCATCTTTTTTCTGCGATTGAACAGCGGCCATAATCTGTTGCATGGGCAGTGGCATTTCCAGGTGACGCACATCCAGTGACTTTAATTTATTGGCCGGTATGCTCTTTAATACCAGTTCAAATTGATCTTCCGATACCATCTCATAGGGGTGGTGCCTGTTTGCCACCTGATTCGGTGTATGAAGTTTTTGAATGTAGGTGTGAAACTCAAACGGGCTCACTTCTACTGTATAACATTTCCCTCTTTTGTTTTTTTCAATCAGTGCAATCAGGGGTTCAGGTTTCAAAGAGTTAATAATACAGAGCGATTGGCCTGCCGTCAACTCATCTAACTTTAAAAGAATATTAGACAACGGATCATCTCCCCGGGTGAGTTCTGCCCGAACATCATATGAAACAATTTGATTTCTGTCTATTTGTTTAAACCAGTCTGGAATCATTTCCTTTTCTGTCTTATCCGGAGTATCAATGGTTGTTTCAAACTCAAACCCCAGGGGCTCCAGTGCCTGCTGAAAATCTTTCAATGAGCATCCTCCAATTTTAGCAGCCTGCGCAAGGTTTACTCTGGGGGCCATCAGTTTGCGCAGGATTGGATTGTGCAGTTTTTTAAAATGTTCGGATATGCCTGCGATGGCCTGCACCGCATCGCGATGATGTCGGAGAATAGTACTTAGGCGTGTATCCGCTGAAATTTTCATATACATGAATTATGCAGATTACTGTTTAAGCAGTGCAGATACTTTCGGAAACAACAGGTTGTTCTCCAGATGAATATGCATATGCAGATCGTTTTCGAAATCAGCCATCTTGTCGAACAGATAGGCATAGCTGTTGCACGCATCTGCCGGTAATGTGTAGTTGTTGGTGAGTTTTCTGAAATACACCAGATCTTCTCCAGCCACTTCATGTTCTCTCACCATCAGGTTGATTACTTTTTGGATAGCATGTGCATCTTCGGGTGATGTTTTCGGATCCTCATTCAGTAAATTCAGTTCTTTGATTGCAGGAAACAAAATTTCTTCTTCTTTCACGAGGTGTAAGTGCAACTCTTCCAGGAAGTGCCGAACCCCCTGCACCAGACGCTTCAGTTCAGGGTGCTGCAATTCATGGTGTGCTGCAACCTTTTCAGCAAGCGACATCAACAGGGGAGATTGTTCCTTCACATAACGATGATGCGTTTCAACGATGTAATCAGCCAGCAGATTCGGCGACCACTTCGTCATGTCCAGGGCGGGTTGACTTACCACTTCGTCTACGCGTTCGAGTGCGGCATTTATTTCTTCTTCCGAAATACCGGCAGCCTCACCGGCTTCCTTCAATGTTTTATTCCCACCACAACAAAAGTCGATGCCCATTTTTTTAAATACTTCCGCCTTACGGATATCTTTAGCCACCATTTCACCCACCGTTTCACCTGCTTTGGCTTGCTGGTTCTTACTGATTTGTACACGCCATGTTTCCGGTC
>DPFD01000112.1 GCA_003534175.1 Chitinophagaceae bacterium | reverse complement strand
CCAATCGCCTCGGAGCATCTGCCCTAATGCAGGGTCTGGCCGACGGATACTTTGTGATTCCATATACCATCGGAAATTATCTTTCGAATGAAATTGCAACAGCCAGTATCGCGGTTTCACATCCGGCATTTGAAGCAGCGGAAAAAGCCGTTCAGGATCGACTGAATCAACTGATCAGCATCCGCGGAAATGAATCGGTGGAAAGCTACCATAAAAAGTTAGGAAAGATCATGTGGGATAAATGCGGAATGGCCAGAAATGAACAGGGCCTTCGCGAAGCCATCTCCGAAATCCGTGCCCTGCGCGAAAGTTTCTGGAGCAATGTGAAAATTCCCGGAAAGGTGAATGAAATGAACAATGAACTGGATAAGGCCGGACGTGTAGCGGATTTTCTCGAACTCGGCGAACTGATGTGCCTCGATGCGCTGGATAGAAAAGAAAGCTGCGGTGGCCACTTCCGCGAAGAGAGCCAAACCCCCGACGGCGAAGCACAACGCGATGATGAAAATTACAGCTATGTGGCAGCCTGGGAACTCACAGGGAATAACCAATGGACGCTGCATAAGGAAAAGCTTCAATTTGAAATTGTGAAACCAACGCAGCGATCTTATAAATAATCACCTCTAAATAATTGCTATGGAACACTATAACATGAACCTGACGTTGAAAATATGGAGACAGGCAAACTCCAACGCAAAAGGTGGCTTTGAAACCTATCAGGTGAAAGATATTTCTTCTGAAATGAGTTTTCTGGAAATGTTTGATGTACTCAACGAACAGTTGATAGCAGAAAATAAAGAACCTATTGCCTTCGACCATGATTGCAGGGAAGGAATCTGTGGTATGTGCAGCATGTACATCAACGGTCAACCTCACGGCCCCTGGAAACAAAACACCACGTGCCAGCTCCACATGCGTGCGTTTAAAGACGGCGATACGATTGTAGTGGAGCCCTGGAGAAGTCGCGCGTTTCCGGTAATTAAAGACCTGGTAGTAGATCGTACTGCTTTCGACAGGATCATTCAGGCGGGAGGATATATTTCTGTGGATACGGGAAATGCCCAGGATGCCAATGCACTGCCCGTTCCTAAAAAAGATGCGGATAATGCATTCCTGGCAGCAGCCTGCATCGGCTGTGGAGCCTGTGTGGCGGCTTGTAAAAACGGAAGTGCCATGTTGTTTGTGGGTGCAAAAGTTTCTCAGCTGGCTTTATTGCCCCAGGGTAAACCTGAAAGAGAAACCCGCGTACTGAACATGGTAGCACAAATGGATAAGGAAGGCTTTGGTAACTGTACCAATACCTATGCCTGCGAAGCGGAATGTCCGAAAGGTATTTCAGTGGCCAATATTGCCCGCTTAAACCTTGAATACGTTCAGGCCGGAATGAACTCTGAATAGTATAATGTATAAATAAAACTTAAAAGGAGGTGGTAAGACTACGCCTCCTTTTTTTATATATACCATCTCCTGCGAATCAGCGTTTATATTCCATGTAATTTACCCTTCAGGAAGTGGTGTTTTACTGTCTTTCTGCAGATATTCAAGTAAATTCATGCTTTCCAATTGAAGCGCAAGTACTCATATCTGATTCTTACCCTGTTGTTGTTTTCTCTCGCATCAACAGCACAGCCGCAAACCTCTACGTTGCGTAAAAAGAGCATCCCCGTAACTCCTTCGCTTCAGATAGATTCGCTGTCCATAGTTCCTAATTCATTTTTCATTGAAGGGATTCCAGCTTCAGATTACCGGTTAGATCCTGTTACTTCCACACTAACATGGATACGTATCCCCGCGCAGCCTGAAGTTCAAATTACCTATCGGATCATGCGCTCCAAACTCAATGCACCTGAAAGCCGCTTTAATTACGATAGCATCCGGTTTAATTTCATTGCCGGAAAACCCTCCACCGTTCGTGCTACGGGCTCCGCACCGCCGCCTCTATTTGATTTTGGAAGAATAGAATCTTCGGGTAGTTTCGGCAGAGCTATCTCATTCGGAAACAATCAGGATGCGGTAGTGAATTCAACGATGAACCTGCAGTTGAATGGGTACTTTGGTGATAGCCTGGAGCTAACCGCTGCCATAACAGATAACAACCTCCCCATTCAACCCGAAGGGAATACACAGGATCTGCGCGACTTCGACCGCATATACCTGCAGGTGAAAAAGAAAAACTGGCAAACCAGCTTTGGCGATATCGATATCCGCGAAAGCAAAAACTATTTTCTGAATTTTTATAAACGATTGCAGGGGGCTTCGTTTCAAATCAGTAATAAACTATCCGACAAAACACAAAATGTTTTCTTTGCCAGTGGAGCCATTGCAAAGGGAAAATTTAACCGGCACATCCTGGTTCCCATTGAAGGCAATCAGGGGCCTTACCGTTTGAGAGGAGCGAACAATGAATTGTTTTTTATCATCCTCGCCGGAACAGAACGCATCTTTATTGATGGAGAAATGTTGCAACGTGGAGAAGATCAGGACTACGTTATCAACTACAATACGGCAGAAATTACCTTCACGCCCAAACAAATGATTACAAAGGACAAGCGAATTCAGGTTGAATTTGAATATGCCGACAGGAACTATCTCAATTCACAGATTTACGCTGCCAATGAAATGAATTTCAACAATAAGCTGATGTTGAATGTAGCGTTTTACAATAACATGGATGCCAGAAACAGCACCATTGATCAAACCCTCGATAATCAGCAAAAACAATTCCTTTCCTCCATTGGCGATTCTATTCAGAATGCCTATTATCAAAATGCAGTGAAGGATACATTCGCGCCGGGAAAAATCCTGTATGAGAAGATAGAGGTGATTTACAACGGAGGCATCCGCGATTCCATCTTTGTGATTTCTTCCAATCCGAACGTTACACTGTATAATCTTTCTTTCACCTACCTGGGCCCCGGAAAAGGGAACTATAAACAACTGTTGAATGCGGTAAACGGACAAGCCTTTGAATGGGTACAGCCTGGTCCGAATAACGAGAAACTGGGTGACTGGGANNAACCTTGTTGATTACACCCAAACAATTACAGGTGATGTCATTGGGGGCAGCGTATCAGTTGTCTGCTCATGGTAAATTGTCTGGCGAAGTTGCCATGAGTAAGTACGATGTGAATTTGTTTTCTGCCGATGATAAAGGAAACGATAATGGTTTTGCCGCAAAGGTGCGGTATGATCAATCCAACCGAACGATTAAAATATTGGGTAAACCTTCCGCCATCTCTTTTCATACCGGTTATGAATATGTTTCAGGAAAGTTCAAACCCCTGGAGCGTTTGAGGAATGTGGAGTTTTATCGGGACTGGAGCCTGCCGCTGGAGCAATTACCGGCAGATGAACATATCGCTTCTGCCTCAGTGCAGTTTTCACGCAGCCTTCAAAA
>DPFD01000045.1:7551-8961 GCA_003534175.1 Chitinophagaceae bacterium | reverse complement strand
AGTACGGCCACGGCATCCTTCAACGGCAAGGAGCGCAGTTCTTCCACCACCGAGCGGGTGTGATTCCCTCCGCAACCTACTACCATCGGGACACGCCCCCGGATGGTTTTAGCGGTAAAATGAATGATTTCCTTTTTTTCACCAGACGACAATACGGGTGTTTCACCGGTAGTACCCAGTGTTACTATATACTCTGCACCTCCGGCAATGATATGTTCAATCAGCCGTTCAAGGGCGTCATGGTCTACCTGTTCATCTTCTTTAAATGGCGTTACAATGGCAACACCGGTTCCTCTTAATACTTTTTTTAACATACTAACTGTCAGGGTTAAACGATTTCAGGAATCACTCCTTATCCAACGGTTGATTTAATGAGTTTCGATTTTTTGGCATAGTCGGCCCGGTTGCTATAAATAAACAACAGGGAACCATCTTTTATTTTTTCAATGATGGGCCGGTTCAGGTTTTCGGGTAATGCCGGGCATCCGTGACTGCGCCCCAGGAATCCCTGCTGGCGGATGAATTGTTCGCTGACATACGGCGCACCGTGCACTACAATCGCTCTTTCTTCTGCCTTATGGTTGATGCCGGTTTCCAATCCCTTCAACTTCATTGAAAACCCGTTTTTACCGATATACGTACCGGAGGTTTCATAAAAGCCGAGGCTGCTCTGATAACTCTCGGGGATATTTGAAAAAGTTTCTGCAATCAATTTGCCGGAGCCACGACCGTGAGCCACATAGGTATGATACAATACTTTTCCGGCTTCTACATCCAGTATAAACAATCTTTTTTGGGTAGAGGGTAGCGAGAAATCAATGATGGTGAGCAACTCGTCTTTGCGGATGTTTCTGGTATCCTTTAATTTGAGGTAGCCGTTGACGGCCATATCATACGCTTCATCCGACAGCCCCATGTTATCAAGATCCAGTGTTTCGTACAGTGCATCCAACTGAGTGGCTTCATCCTCCACAACTGGTGTTGCCATCAGGTGGGTTTCATGTTTCATGGTCATGGAGAATGCTACAGGAATGTGTAACATTAAAGCAAGGATAAAGCATGAAAGAAAAACGCGGTTTCGAAAGCATGCCTGAATCATAGTAATTTTTTAAGTTTAATGACTGATTACATCCCATCAACGCTTTAGCCACTGAAAAATTTTGCCCGGCAAAGATACCCCCTGTTCACGAAAACATCCTGTTAAAGAGGCTCTCGCCCGGCACAAACTGTAAAGGTCAAATCATGCTCCAAAGCGCCCCTGCAATCGTTAAATCCCTCTTAAACACATTTACTACCTGATAATCAGCACCTTATGAGCTGCCATGTTGTACCTCACCCATCCACCTGAAAAAAAGGCATAAAAAAAGCGACCGGAAACCCGGTCGCCTGATGCATTCAAATGCAACACTT
>DPFD01000045.1:7259-7536 GCA_003534175.1 Chitinophagaceae bacterium | reverse complement strand
GTACAAAGTACATACCCGGAGCCAACTTAGACAGGTTGATATTTTGGTTGAAATTATTCAGGAGTACATATGCCACTTTAACACCCTGACTATTCAGGATAACGGCACGGGTGTTCAGTAATGCACGGCTATTGAATACCAGGGTAAACTGATCCTTAAACGGATTAGGATACGCACGAACCAGGGTGGCGGTGCCGGTATTGTTCACTGCAATGATATTGCTGAATTTCTCTCTGCCATCCACATCCAGTTGGCGCAGGCGGTAGGTATTGGTTCT
>DPFD01000045.1:0-7238 GCA_003534175.1 Chitinophagaceae bacterium | reverse complement strand
TGTTAAGCCGGAAGCAGGTACAAAACCAATCTTCACCCAGCTATCCTGATTCGGGCCGGAGCGCAATACTTCAAATCCGGCATTGTTTACTTCGTTGCTGGTATTCCATTTTAAATCAACCACTTTCTGGTTCATTGCGCCGGTAAACGACAGCAGTGAAACCGGAACAGGACCGATACCTTCTCCTACCACATCAAAAGTGAATAACGATTCATCGGTATCATTGTTATCAATGTTGATGGTAGCGAATTTCGGACCGTTCACTGTTGAAGCAAAGCGAATCACCATGCAGGAAGAATCACCCGGAAGTATGGTTGATGCAGGTGGTGTTGTAATAGTAAATGCGCTGGCATTCACCCCGGTAATGGTAACTGAATTGATGGTCAGATCAGCACCACCGGTATTTTTGATGCAGAAAGTACGATCGATGCCCGGAGCAGCATAAAATCCGAAGTCGGTACCATCTGTAGCGGATGGTGTAATATCTCCATCTGTTATACAGTTTTGTAATCCTTCTACCCGGATATTGGATAATACACAGGATGTAGCGGCTGGTGAGCCTTCAGCTACCCAGTTAGAAAGCAGTCCGTTCAGCTGGAAGTTAAACAATACAGCGTCAAGTTTGTTGCAGGTACGGTCTTTCAAAACAGTTTCTGAAGAGTTTTGCAAACCGGCAGTTCCCTGATTGAAGTCGTAATAAGCAATCAACCCGGAGGCATCGTCAGCAATGTTACACATATAGCTTGCAGCGATTTCAGCATCGGTGCGGGCTACAGACCAGATTCTCACTTCATCTATTTTTCCATCAAACAGGAAGGCAGAGTTAAAAGCACCAATTTGCAAGTTCAGATCGGAGCCATAAGCACCGCCAACTTCAGTATCTACTAATGCACCGTTCTTAAAGAGTTTCAGTGTTCCGGTTCCAGCATCATAGGTCACTGCCACATGATACCATTGTCCGGCAACGAGTGCTCCTGTTCCATCTGATAATTCAATCAGGTTTCCTCCACCCAAATTTCCGGCGGCATCAATATACACTGCGGTAGTGTTCCCGGTCAGGAGATTCATCACACCGGCACCTACTGTTCTTTGGTTAATCCAAAGTTCTTTAGTATAGCTACCGGTGATATTAACCGGTGTTTGTACAAAGGAGAACAGTCCGTCGAAATCAAGTGAAGCACCTCTGGCTGCATTATTGCCTTGAACATCAAACTCATAACTAGCTTCATCAGAGTCGTTGCTTGTGATTGTTATGGTTGATGTTTTAATGCCGTAAGACAGGGTGGGGTTAAAAGTGACAGTGAACGTCTCTGAGCTGCCCGGAGCAATATTCATAGGGAGCGAACCATTTACGGTAAAGTCTGTAGGATTGGAACTGGCAAATGCAGTAACATTCAGCGTACCGGTTCCATTGTTGCGAATGGTGAACGTCCTTTCGAGTGGTGATTGAACAATAATGCCAAAATCAGTTCCATCGAGTGCGGCTGGAGTATTATCTCCATCATCAATACAGTTTCCGTTCAGTCCTACCAGTCTGATTTCAGGCGTTGCAAAACAAACACCTGTAAAGCTTGGCGGTTGGCTGCTCACAAAATTTGAGGTAGCACCATTTAATGCAAAACCATTTATAGTACCATTCAAAGGGTTACACACATCATTTACATCCAGCACGGAAGTAATAGCAGTNNCCAGCGGCAATTCCCTGGTTAAAAGTGTAATATGCTGCCAATCCGGGTGAAGTATGACTGATTTCACAATTATAGGAAGCGGCAATTTCAGCGGCTGATCTCACTACATTCCAAACGCGCACTTCGTCTATTTGTCCGCCAAAATGAAAAGCTGACTGATAGGCTCCGATTTGAAGGATTGGTTCAAAGCCATAAAATGCGCCGGGTTTAGTATCTACGGCCACACCATTTTTATAAAGTACCAGTGTACCGGTGCCTACATCATAAGTAACGGCTACATGGTACCACTGCCCCGGGATGAGCGAGCCGGTGCCATCCGACAACTCAACCAGGTTACCACCTCCCAGATTTCCTGAGCCGTCAACATATACAGCTGTGGAGTTCCCGGAAAGGATATTTTGTGGTAGGCCGGTGATGGCGTTTACCTTAATCCATACTTCTTTAGTGTAACTTCCGAACAGGGTTACGGGTAAGTCAACCTGATCGTTCACACCATCAAAATCCATTGATTGCCCGGCCTGAGCCATTACACCCGTTTGAGCGCCGGCAAAAAGGGCAACGCAAACTAGGGCCATACGCCCAAGCAATTTTTGAATATACTGTGATACTGCAGTAGCAGCGGGGGTTTTGTAAAATTGCATTTTCATGAATTAAATTTTAAATATAGGGATCATCCGGAACGTAAGATATGTGGTTCTACATTGGCTGGATAGTAAAGCTACTCTTGAGAGCACTGTTCAGATAAGTTACAATTTAACATTTACTTATCTATTTGCAAAATTAAAGATAGTTTGCCGATTATGTTCAATTTTCGATTAATATCTGAAAAAATAGCGCTCTAAAACAAATTCATTGGCAGATTTGGGCATCTTACACTATTTTACTTTATAAAGCGTTATCCGTTAGCTAATTAATGAACAACTAAATTCATCTGATGCCCGTTTCTGAAGCCCCGAAAAAGAAGATTTATTTTGAGAATCTGGACGGACTGCGATTCTTTTGTTTTCTGGCCGTATTTCTTTACCACAGTTTCATAACGGAAAGTGCCGCCATTGGTCAGTCAGCAGCATTCAATACCGTGAAACATGATGTTTTCGGCAACGGTTTTTTGGGTGTAAACTTCTTTTTCGTGTTAAGTGGATTTTTAATTACTTATTTACTTATTGAGGAAAAGAAGCTAAAGGGTAAAATCAACATCCCTAATTTCTGGCTCCGCCGGATTTTAAGAATCTGGCCTTTATATTATGCTTGTGTACTGATTGGATTTGTATTATTTCCGGCCATCAAATCCATGGCGGGGGGTGTACCCTCTGAAACTGCCAACCCTTGGTATTATATTGCTTTTATCAGCAATTTTGATTACATCCGCAGTGGCATGCCGGATGCACCCGGTTTGGGCGTATTGTGGAGTGTGGCGATTGAAGAACAATTTTACCTGGTGTGGCCGGTGATTCTTTCGTTATTCCCTATCCGTTTATACTGGATACCCTTTACAGCAATCATTGCAGGCAGCTTTATTTTCAGGGCATTCAATGATGTGCCCAAGCTGCATGAAATGCACACCTTATCCTGCATTGGTGACATGGCTATCGGTGCTTTTGGCGCGTGGTTGTACCTGCAAAAAGAAAAATTTTCAACCTTCATTCAACAACTGCCGGCAGCTGCCATTGTGGGGGTGTATGTGCTTTTAATTACGGTGTTTTTATTCCGGGATGAATGGTTAGTAAACCACTACCCGGTGCGTATTTTCGAACGGGCATTCATATCCTGTGTGATGCTGATGGTGATACTGGAACAGTGTTTCAGCAACCATTCTTTTTATAAAATGTCGTCGTTAAAATCGGTAACCAAACTGGGCATTTATACGTATGGATTGTATTGCCTGCATTTTTTAATCATCTCCCTCACCCTGGGCGTTACCAAGGTATTGGGCATCAACACGGCCCTGTGGCAGGTTTTGTTGCTCGAGCCTACCATTGCACTCGCAATCACCATTGTTGCCGCCAAAATCAGTTACCGGTATTTTGAACTTCCTTTCCTGAAGCTGAAAGACCGGTTCAGTTACATTACCAAACACTGATTAATTTCGTATAACCGTTACCGTTTGTTCCGACGGACCCGTCCATCGCAGAAAATAAACACCTGCCGGATACAAAGACATATCCATATCCAATCGTCTGATGTTTGGTTGCAACTGAATGGTTTTTAACAGTTTCCCGCGGGCATCCATTAAACGCAATACAGCAGCCTGATTATACTCCGGAAAAACAATGTACGCGCTCTGATGCACCGGATTTGGATATACTTTTAAACTGCGGGATACATTCCCGGTAAACCGAACAGATACTATAGAAGAAGTAAACTGCAATACCTGATGACTAAATACTTTCAGACGATACAGGTTCACTCCTTCATCGGGAACATAATCAGTAAAAGAACCTTCACCATTCATTTGCATGTATCCGTTCCCGATAGTTTCAAAAACGCCTTCGATATTTTGCTTCTGAACTTCCACATATTCCGTACCATCGGGTTGTTGCAGCAACCAGTTCAGGCGCACCCCCTCTTCGGTGGCACGTCCCTCCCATCCGGTTAATCCTGCAGCCACAGGCCCCAGGAAAATGTCTTTCATGATTACTACATTTTTAAGCTGGGTATGACCTAACGGATTGAGGTGTACCTGGTCTCCGAGGGCATATTCAGGCTTCATGAACAGGGTAGCTTCATTGGCGAGTGGACTCCAGAAATCCATCGCAAACACACCAAATCTTGCCATAGTGGAATCCCTGATTTCTTTTAGTTTCAACCGATCGACCATATTGAAATAATCATCCCTTGGTTGAGTGGTTGAAATAAATACCTGAATATCGAATGCGTTGGCATAATCTTTCATGGTTTGCAGGCAAAACATGATTTCGCTGGTAGATAAGAAGGTATAATTATTCGATGGGAAGTTGATGAGGATTACATCCGGATTGTAACTAACGGCACGGGTTATGTTAAACTGGGGATCGGGTGGATACCGTCCGGCCGGAGGCACATAACCGGTGGGCATGCCGATGTAGCAATCAATTCCCGGGGTGCCGATATTGTATAGAGTATCCAGCACGCCGAGGGCTTTGTAATGGGCTGAAACTTTGGGGGCCCAGGCACTGTCTCTTGGAATAGAGGTGCCGGGAAAATATCCGTATGCTGAAGAAGAGCCCATCACTACCACCTTTTTAAGTTGCCCGTTTACTACAGCAACAGCCAACAGCCAACAGCATACTACTGTTATACATTTTTTCATAAAAAAAATTTTGAAGGTGCTGTTCCGGAAGGCTTCCAAAGGATGGGTGTATAAAGGTAGTGTAAATGAACAGGAAACTAACCTGATAACAGGCATTTTACATGATGACTGAAAGCAATAAACCGGTTAAAATTTAAGAAAATGAAGATGTTGCAGTACGTAGTTCATTCATATTCAGCCCTTCAATTATACACTGCAGGCAATGCAGCAATGTTCAGAGTGCGATATGAGGCTGATTGAATCATTTATCATGGTCTTTCCTGCCCTTAGCAAGTAACTTTAAGCCCAAACCTGATGTAACCACATCCGAAACATGGAAATAAAGCTGACTATTTGTTTCGAATCATGAATTTTCATGCGATTTGTTTCCCGTCCTGTCTAAACCACTGCATCCAGGTTTAAATTGGTAATACTTCATCAAATCCTTAATATTTAATTGTTTATGCCTGAATGCTTTTAAAAAAGGAACGGATTATCTATTTTAGCGACCAAATCATAAAACCTGTCAGAATACAATGAGTAAAATAACCAATCCGGAAATAGTGAGGTTCCTCAAGGAGCACTTTCCCGGCACTGGGTTTATTGACGGGTTGAAGATTAAATACAGGTCTTACATCTGTCCATTTACTTCATTGCTATCGTACATACGTCCGGGCGACCATGTAGGTGATATTGGATGTGGTTCAGGTCAGTTTTTGTTGCTGGCATCCCACTTTGCACGTCCTGCTTCGGTGTACGGTATTGAAATCAGTGAGCGACTGATTCAGAACGCCAACGCTTTATTTGACCGACAGTCGTTTAAATCGTATGAATTCAAAACATACGACGGCGATCATTTACCGGAGAGGCTGGGTGAAATGGATATTCTTTTTCTCATTGATGTATTGCACCATGTGCCGCCGAAACAGCAGGTTCGTTTCATAGAACAAATTTGTGCTGTGATGAAACCCGGCGCCCGTTTCATATTGAAAGACATCGACCGGTCCTGTCCGCTTGTTGTGTTTAATAAAATGCACGACATAATATTTGCGGGTGAAGCAGGCAATGAAATATCCATGAACAAAGCCGCAAACCTATTGCGTACCAATGGTATGCACATTATTGAAGAACACAAACGAACGATGTATGTTTACCCGCACTACACCTATGTTGCACAAAAGCCATAAACCGGCAACCTGGTTTCTGGTATTGGTATTTGCCATTTTATCCGTGTATCCTATATACCGGAATTTTTATTATAGTAACGGTCTCAAAACCTATGAACGTCATATAGCGTTGCTCGAAGGCCGTTCTGAGTTTTACAATCCATGGCAGTATCGTATCCTGTCGCCCTATCTGGTGGAAGGCGTAATGTGGGTGTACAACCACACCATCGATAAAGTATATCCGATTGAACAAAAGCTGCAATTTAATATTGAGAGCACCTCGGGCACCAATGAAGAAACCGCTCAGTTTGTTGAGCTCATGCGCACACCCGGAGCTATGAAATACATGGTGGTATTCATACTATTCAGGTTCATGCAGCATTTTCTGATTTTCTACCTGGTGTGGCGGCTCTGGCAGTTGTACGTTCACAATAAATGGCTGATTTTAACCGGCATTTGTTTTCTGGCACTCGCTTTTGGAAATGCGGTAAATGCAGCTGACCTGTCTTTCAACACTTACACTGATATATCACTGTATCTGATAGCAGCACTCATCATCCTGAAAAGAAAGAATCCGTTGTGGCTGGTACCCGTTACCGTTATGGCTGCCTTCAACCGTGAAACCGGCATGCTGATACCGGCCTTGTATTTTATTACCCAAACCAACTTCACAGAATTCAAGCTATCCAATCCCTTTAAAACCATCCGTTTGCCCAAGCTTCCGGTATGGTTGCTCACTGCAGCACTGTATGTAATATTCCTCAGCATTTTTATTGCACTGAGAATGCATTTTGGATACCGTGAACAACAAACCTGGAAAGTGGAAGCCGGGCTACCTATGTTGAAACTGAACCTTCTCAGCGCGGTGGGCATGAAAGCATACCTTGAACTGATTGGAACATTTGCAGTAATTCCACTCATCATCCTGTATACATTCAAAAGGTATCCACATATATTGAAGGTTTGGTTTATTTGCATTGTACCGTTGTGGTTTATCGTACATTACGTATCGGTTGTAGCGTATCAAACAAGATTATTCATGGTGCCCATGATACTGATTATGATGCCGATGTTACTGTGGCTGATCGAACAGAGCATACGAGAAGAAGCATCTAT
>DPFD01000050.1 GCA_003534175.1 Chitinophagaceae bacterium | reverse complement strand
ATGCACCACGGATTATGATTATTGCCTGCGGCACCAGCTGGCACGCGGGACTGGTAGCGGAGTATATGATTGAGGAGTTGTGCCGTATTCCCGTAGAAGTAGAGTACGCCTCTGAATTCAGATACCGAAACCCGATTGTGAACAAGGGAGACGTAATCATTGCCATTTCTCAAAGTGGTGAAACAGCCGACACGATCGTGGCACTGGAAAAAGCAAAAGAAAACGGTGCTTTCATATTTGGTGTAGTGAACGCCGTTGGCTCATCCATAGCCCGCATCTCTCACGCCGGTGCATACACGCATGCCGGTCCGGAAATTGGTGTGGCCTCTACCAAAGCATTTACCGGTCAGTTAGCCGTTTTATGTATGATGGCATTGAAGATTGGTATGAAGAAAGGAACGATTTCTGAGGAACGCTACAAAAAACTGCTGGTTGAACTGGCTGATGTGCCCGAAAAAGTAGCTTCAATTCTGAAGAACGCAGATGAAATTAAAGCGATTGCCGAAAAATATAAAGACGCGGATGACTTCCTGTTCCTCGGACGCGGTTATAACTTCCCGATAGCACTGGAAGGCGCGCTGAAACTGAAAGAAATTTCATATATCCACGCAGAAGGTTACCCGGCAGCAGAAATGAAGCACGGCCCTATCGCACTGGTTGACGATAAACTGCCTGTTGTTTTCATTGCCACCAAAGATTCCTATCATGAAAAAGTGGTGAGCAATATGCAGGAAATCAAAGCGCGCAAAGGAATGATCATTTCTATCATCACCGATGGGGATAAGGCGAGTCCGGAATTAAGTAACGACTATTTCTCCATCCCCGAAGCGGATGAAATTGTTGCACCGCTTTTAAGTGTTGTACCTTTACAGTTGCTGGCCTATTACGTGGGCATCCTGAAAGGTATTGATGTAGACAAACCCCGTAACCTTGCCAAAAGTGTAACAGTTGAATAAACAGAACGGATGAATATTCTTCACACTTCGCCGCTGAATGAACTTGGCTACCATTTTATTAGTGGCGGGTACCTGCCTGAAGGGAAAGATGAATACTACCTGCGGGATCAGCAACAACCTCATACAAGAACCTACAGAAATCTTCAGCCGGTTGAAGTTGATATATTAATCCGCAACAACAACACCTCCGACAACTGGCAGCATATTCTCGTAACAGACGGCTTTAATGCCAACCAGGTAAGAAACTGCAAGTTCTTCGGATTGATTCGTATTGGCAAGTTGGATCCTGTGTATCGCGAATTCCACAACCTGCGCGTACCTGTTGGGTTATACAACAGTACCATCATCAGTTCAGACATTGGCGACAACGTTTGCATAGACCATGTAAGTTACCTCAGCCACTACATTATTGATGAAGATGTCATCCTCAATAAAATAAATGAACTCGCCACTACAGATAATGCCAAATTTGGAAATGGCATGCTCAAGCAGGGCGAAGAAAAAAAACAGCGTGTACGCATTGAGGTGTGTAACGAAAATGCAGGACGTGCCATTATCCCCTTCGAAGGCATGCTGCCGGGTGATGCCTACCTGTGGAGCAGACAACGGGCTGATCATACCCTGCAACAGAAGCTCATGGAGCTGACTGAAAACCAGTTTGATACCCGTCGTGGTTTCTATGGCGTGATTGGCAAGCGCACCGTTATTAAAAGCTGCCGCATTATTAAGGATGTAACAATCGGAACCGACGCCTACATTAAAGGAGCTAATAAACTGAAAAACCTCACCATCCGCAGTGATGCCGACCGCAAATCACAGATCGGTGAAGGTTGTGAACTGGTGAATGGTATCGTAGGCTACGGATGCAGAATATTTTATGGTGTGAAGGCCGTACGCTTCATCACCGCTTCTCATTCGCAACTTAAGTACGGTGCCAGGCTCATTAACTCCTACCTCGGAAACAATGCAACCATATCTTGTTGCGAGGTACTGAATTCATTGATATTTCCCGCACACGAACAACACCACAACAACTCTTTCCTTTGTGCGGCGTTGTTGATGGGACAAAGCAATATTGCGGCCGGGGCTACCATTGGAAGCAACCACAACAGCAGAAGTGCTGACGGAGAAATCATTGCAGGACGTGGATTCTGGCCGGGCTTATGTGTTAGCCTGAAACACAACTCCATGTTTGCTTCGTTTACCATTTTGGCAAAAGGCGATTATCCGTCTGAACTGAACATACATATTCCTTTCTGCCTGGTTTCCAACGATGTAGCCCGTGATCAGCTGATTGTGCATCCCGGATACTGGTTCAGGTACAACATGTACGCACTGGAACGCAATGCCTGGAAATATGTTGAGCGCGACCGCAGAACGGATAAAATACAGCTCATCGATTACGATTATCTGGCACCGGATACCATTCAGGAAATGGCTGCTGCCATTGAGTACCTGGAAACCCTTACGCCCGACGATAAGGACACCGCACGGGTGCAGGGTTTTGAAAATTCAAAAAGAACCGTTGTCATCCTCAAAGTAAAAGACAGCATCCGGCTGTTTAAAGAAATGATTCGATTGCACGCAGGACGTTGCCTGATGGATCATTACAAGGCACATGCTTTCACCTCATTTGAAGCATTCAAACAATCTATACCGCACACCACACCAGCCCCTAAAGAATGGGTGAACCTGGGCGGACAACTCATCCTGAAGGATAGAGTGCAACAACTTATTCAGCGTATAAAAAAAGGGGAGATTCAAAACTGGGAACAAGTACACGCGTTTTACACAGAGGAAGGTAAAACCTATGAAACAGATAAACTCGAACACGCTGTAACGGGCTGGCTGCAACAGGAACAAAAAACCATCCAGCATTTCAACGAAGAGATGTTCCATCAGCTACTTAACAACGTGCTGTTGCTGAAACAAAAAATGACCCACGATATTTATGAGTCAAGGGCAAAAGACTATTCTAATGCTTTCCGGAAGATGGTATATGAAAGTGATGAAGAGATGAATGAAGTTACGGGTAGCCTGGAATCCAATACCTTTATCCAGTTACAATATCAAAAAATGGAGGAACTGAAATTAGAGGTAGAAGTCATCCGGCAAAAACTCAATCTAACAGCTTCACAAAAAGTATTGTAACGCCAGTTCGTAGCCCTTCAATCCCAAACCGGTTATCACCCCTGCACTTTGAGCAGATACATGAGACAACTTCCTGAACTCCTCACGGTTATGGATATTCGAAATATGCACTTCAATTACAGGCGTAGTAATGGCAGCCACCGCATCACCAATGGCTACTGAGGTGTGTGTATATCCACCGGGGTTGAAAATAATCCCCTCTGTTTTAAACCCATATTGATGCAGGGCATTGATCAACTCCCCTTCCACATTGCTTTGAAAAAAGTGAATTTGAATATCTGGATAACGTTCACGGAGCTGATGTAAAAAAACATCAAATGATTCTGTTCCGTACAGGTCAGTTTCACGTTGCCCCAGCAAATTCAGATTGGGGCCGTTGATGATGGCAATCTGTTTCATACGTTACGAGGATTAAGATTTCATCAGGTCAATAAACTGATCAAACAGGTAGCGGCTGTCGTGAGGCCCCGGAGTGGCTTCCGGATGGTACTGTACTGAGAAAGCCTTTTTATTCTTTACCCGGATTCCTTCAATGCTATGATCATTGAGGTTGACGTGTGTGATCTCTATCTGAGCATTGCTCTTCACCGATTCAGGGTCTACGCCAAACCCATGGTTTTGAGTAGTGATCTCACTTTTTCCCGTAATTAGATTCTTTACCGGATGATTCAATCCTCGATGTCCATGATGCATTTTAAAAGTAGAAATTCCGTTGGCCAGTGCCAGCAACTGATGCCCTAAACAAATCCCGAACAACGGTCTGTCATCAGCCAGTATTTGCTGAACCGTGTGAATGGCGTAATCCATAGGTGCCGGATCGCCCGGACCATTGCTGATGAAGTAACCATCGGGTTGGAAAACTTTCAGCTCATCATAAGTTGTTTTCGCCGGAAACACTTTAATATGAGCCCCGCGTTCCACCAGGCAATGAAGAATATTTCGTTTCACCCCAAAATCCAACACCGGNNCGGAGCCCCGGGTTCACCCATTTCATAAGGTGTTTGGGTAGATACAACTGAAGCCAGCTCCATTCCATGCATGGAGGGTACATCAGCAAGTTGTTTTTTCAATGTTTCCAACGGTGTGCCATCGGTACACACCAGGCAGTTCATAGCACCTGCATTGCGGATATGTGCAACCAGTGCGCGTGTATCCACACCATCCATGGCTACCACTCCTTGTGATTCAAAATATGACTGCAGTGATTGAGTTGACTGAAAACGACTGAACAATTCTTCCAGGTTGCGGCCAACTACAGCCTTCACCTTCACTCCGTCACTTTCTACATCCTGATCCACCACGCCATAATTGCCCACGTGTACGGTATTCATGATCAACACCTGGCCATAGTAGCTGGGGTCGGTAAACACTTCCTGATAGCCGGTCATACCGGTATTAAAACAAATCTCACCGGTGGCTATGCCTCGTGTACCGAAAGCTCTGCCATAGGCAACTGTGCCATCAGCTAACAATAAAACAGCGGGTTGTGGTTTTTCCATGTGGGCGTTCATTTTGCAAATATGATTATAAAATGTTCACGATTAAGCAAATGGCATAAAAAAAGCAAACGTATTAGGTTTGCTTTTCAATGTATTAAAAGATGTGTTCATCTTAGGCTTCTTTTCCTCCTTTAAGTTCGTCTTGTAATGCTTTCAGTTCATCCATCTTACCGTCGGCAGCCAATTGAGCCTGCTGTGGCCAGGTTGTAGGATCTGCGGCATTGAAGTTACCTTCTGAAGCGTCCAGGATAGATTTGATTTGCTCCGGCGTAGCGGCAGCGATATCAGCGAAAGTAGCCAACCCTGCAGCAGCAAGTACCTCAGCAGCTTTCGGACCGATACCTTCAATCAGTTTCAGGTTATCTCCCTTAGCAGCTGCTTTCTTCTTGGCACCACCAGCCCTACGTGTTTTCTTAGCCGGTTCAGCAGCAGCAGTTTCACCGATTCCTTTTCCGTAGATTTCGTTGAAATCCACCAGTTCAATCATCGCCAGTTCAGCATTATCACCTACACGAGCACCTAATTTGATGATGCGGGTATAACCACCGGGGCGGCTGGCCACTTTAGGAGCTACCACAGTAAACAGTTCTTTTACCGCTGATTTATCGTTCAGATGACTGAACACCAAACGGTGGTTGTGCATAATCTGCTCTTTAGATTCAGTATGCTTTGTTTTAGTGATCAGCGGCTCAATGTATGTACGCAACGCCTTGGCTTTTGCAAGCGTGGTAGTAATTCTCTTGTAAGTGATTAACTGGCAACCCAGGTTCATCAACAGGGCCTTTCTGTGAGAGGCGGTTCTGCTTAAATTGTTCTTTTTGTTTCCGTGACGCATGACTGTAGTTTTTATTCGTCTGTACCGTGTCAGGAATTACAGACTACTGATAATTATTGTTTTTGATAACGGCAACGATTACTCGTCGTCCAGTTTTAATTTACTTAAATCCATTCCAAAACTCAATCCTCTGTCTTGCAATACTGAATCGATTTCGCTCAGGGATTTCTGACCGAAGTTTCTGAACTTCATCAGATCTTCCTGTTCGTATTGAACCAGTTCGCTGAGTGAGTTGATCTTAGCTGCTTTCAGGCAGTTGAAGGCACGCACGGAAAGATCCAAGTCTTCCAGTGGTGTTTTCAGCATTTTACGCAGTTGCAGTGTTTGTTCATCTACCAGATCTTCTTTCTTATCTTCTTTAGTATCGAAGGTGATGTTTTCGTCGGTGATGATCATCAGGTGCTGGATAAGAATGCGGCTGGCCTGCTTTACTGCTTCTTCCGGATGAATGGTACCATCGGTAACCACTTCCATGATCAGCTTTTCAAAGTCAGTTCTTTGCTCCACACGCGTATTCTCAATCAGGTATTTTACATTTTTGATGGGTGTGTAAATCGCATCCATCGGAATGTAACCGAAATGATTGTTCTTTTCTTTTTGTTCTTCCGCCGGAACATATCCACGGCCCTTACCGATAGTAATTTCGATATCGAGCTTTGCGCTGCTGTCCATAGTGCAAATCAGCAACTCAGGGTTCATCACTTCAAACATCGGAGATGCCTCACCGATCATACCGGCAGTGAATTCAGTTTTATTGCGGATAGATAGAGATACTTTTTCAGAAGTTACATCCTGATCCAGTTTCAACTTAAAGCGAACCTGCTTCAGGTTGAGGATGATTTCAGTAACGTCTTCGGTAATACCTTTCAGTGTAGCAAACTCGTGGTCTGCACCTACGATATTGATACCGGTAATGGCATAGCCTTCCAGAGAATTCAGTAAAACCCTTCTCAATGCGTTTCCGATGGTTACACCGTAACCCGGTTCGAGGGGACGGAATTCGAACTGTGCTTCAAAATCAGTTGCTTTCTGAAGAACAATTTTATCTGGCTTAACAAAGTTTAAAATGCCCATTGGTATTTTATTGTTTAGTTTGTAATGTTGGTGAAAATCGTTTTCTGCTAATCGCTCAGGATTATTTAGAGTACAATTCCACAATCAGTTGTTCCTTGATGTTTTCAGGAACACTTTCTCTTTCAGGATAGGCAATGAAAGTACCTTTCATTTCAGCTTCATTCCACTCCATCCAGTTGAACTTTGGATTTTTTCCGCGAACAAAACCGGTGATAGAGGCATTGACTGCGCTTTTGTTTTTCAGACTGATCACATCACCCGGCTTACAGCTGTAAGATGGAATGTTCAGTACTTCACCATTCACGGTAATGTGCTTGTGGCTCACCAACTGGCGGGCTGCCTGACGGCTGGGCGCAATCCCTAAACGGAAAACGGTATTATCCAAACGTGCTTCGAGGAGTTTAATCAGGTTTTCACCGGTAACACCTCTTCTGCGGCTGGCTTCTTCAAATGTTCTGCGAAATTGTTTTTCCAAAAGACCGTAAGTGTATTTGGCCTTTTGTTTTTCTTTCAGCTGCAAACCGTATTCACTCAGTGTTTTACGTTTTTTGTTTGCGCCGTGTTGTCCGGGAGGATTGCTGTTTTTAGTCAGCCATTTTCCATTTCCGGTAATCGGTTCGCCGAAGCGGCGGGAGATTTTGGTTTTGGGGCCTGTATAACGTGCCATAATATTAATTGCAGGTCTTTTGGTGACGATGCATCATTATAAAGACCTTTAAAATGAATGATGCACCCTGTTTATAAATACTTGCTTGCCCTTAGGNNGGAGGACGGCAGCCATTGTGTGGCAGCGGAGTAATGTCTTTAATCATTACAATCTCGATACCGTTTTGAGACAAAGAACGGATGGCGCTTTCGCGGCCACTGCCCGGTCCTTTTACAAATACATCCACCTTTTTCAACCCTGCATCCAATGCAACTTTAGCTGCATCGGCTCCGGCCATCTGAGCAGCATACGGCGTATTTTTCTTACTGCCTTTGAACCCCATTTTGCCGGCAGATGACCAGGAAATAACCTGACCCTGCTTGTTGGTTAAACTGATGATGATGTTGTTGAAACTTGCTACGATGTGTGCATCACCGTAACTGTCT
>DPFD01000128.1 GCA_003534175.1 Chitinophagaceae bacterium | reverse complement strand
CGCCTAAGCGTTTAGTTAAATCAAATTTAAAGTATCATTTTCAGCGCTTTCGGAAAGAAAAATTGGCAATTAGTCAGTAACTTGAATTCCGATACCAAATGAAACATTGCAGCGCATGACAAAGATTTTACCCATTCTCTTTTTTTTGATGCTTTCACAGGTTTTTTCCGCTCAGGCCCAGATGGAATTTGTGGAAAATAAAGGGCAGTGGGATCAGCGCGTACTGTTCAAGGGTGAGTTCAATACCGGAAGTTTTTTCCTCGAATCACAGGGCTTTACGGTGCTCATGCATCACCCGGATGACCTCAACACCCTCTCCGAAAAAATACATGGCCACGGTGCCGGCGGTCCGTTAGACCCCTCCTTCAAACTTCGCTCTTTCGCCTACAAGGTAAAGTTCATGGGAGGCAATCCACAACCCCAACGCATACCCGAAAAACCTTTTCCAACGTACAATAATTATTTCATCGGAGATGATCCCCGTCAATGGGCTACCGATTGTAAGTTGTATCAGGCTATTACTTACAAAGATGTATATCCCGGAATCGACTTACGCTATTACAGTGAAGGCAATGCGTTGAAATATGATTTCATTGTGCATCCCGGTGCCGACCCTTCGCGTATTGTTTTATTGTACGATGGCCCCGAACTGAAAGTAAAGCAAAAAGAACTGAACGTTATTACACCAGTGGGTACCGTGCGTGAATTGTACCCGTACAGTTATCAGCTAATCAACGGTGTTCAAACTGAAGTGAATGCATCGTATGTGGTGAAAAAAAATATGGTGTCGTTCAAATTGCCTGCTTACAACAAAGAGGCTACACTTATTATTGATCCTGCAGTAATCTTCTCCACCTTTACAGGCAGTCGCGCTGATAACTGGGGGTATACGGCAACGCCGGGTCCGGACGGAAGCTTCTTTTCCGGTGGTATCGTTTTTGCTACCTCAGGTGCCGGATTCCCCGTTTCTCCGGGCGCCTTCCAAACCGGATTTGGAGGAGGCGTAGCAGAAGACGGATTGCTGGGTTACGACATTTCCATATTTAAGTTTTCAGCGAACGGCCGCAATCGATTGTATGCAACCTATTTGGGAGGGGCTGCCAATGAACAGCCTCACAGTATGATTGTAGATGCTGACGGTAACCTTGTTGTAGCAGGTAGAACCAGTTCATCCAACTTCCCCAAAACCACTGCATTAATAGGTCCCGGTGGTGGTACAGATATTTTCATTACCCGTTTCAATGCGGCCGGTAACGGATTGCTTGGCTCTGCGGTGATTGGCGGAAGAAACAACGATGGCGTAAACATCCGTTCCAAATATAGCGGTACAACCGGGCAAGACGGATTGCGGCTGAACTATGGCGATGATGCCCGCAGTGAAGTGATACTGGATAATACCGGGAATATCATCCTGGCCTCCTGCACACAATCACAGGATTTCCCCGTGGTGGCTCCGTTGCAGGCAGCCTTTGCAGGCGGACGGCAGGATGGAGTGATTCTGAAATTTCCGCCCAATTTAAGCGCCCCTTTATTTAGTACCTACTTCGGTGGCAGTGGCGATGATGCCTGCTTTGTAACCAGTGTGCATCCTTTAAACGGGCTCATCTATGTTGCAGGAGGTACCACCAGCAATAACCTACCCGGCGATAAAACAAACGTATTGCAATCAACCTATCAGGGAGGCAACACCGACGGTTTCGTTACCATCCTTACACCCAATGGCAGCAACATTATTAAAACTACCTATCAGGGAACCGGTGGTACGGATATGGTGTACGGGTTGAAGTTCGACAAATTCGGATTCCCCTATATCATGGGTACTACTACCTCAACCTGGCCTGTAGTGAATGCTACTTTCAGAAACAACGGTGGTAAACAGTTTATATCCAAACTCAATGAAGATCTGTCCTCTTATGTGTACTCCACCGTGTTTGGTACCAACTCTGCCGATCCGAATATTTCACCTATCGCTTTTCTGGTAGATCGATGTGAGAATGTTTATGTATCCGGATGGGGTGGAGGTATCAATAACGGACAAAATTATAACACCGGAACAACCGCCAACCTGCCCAGTGTGCAGCCACTGCCAAATATACCTGCACCCGATGGTTCAGATTTTTATTTCTTCGTACTCGAACGCAATGCTACGAGTCAGTTGTTTGGCTCACATTATGGACAGTTCAACGGCACCGGAGACCACGTAGACGGAGGAACGAGCCGGTTTGATGAGAACGGAGTAATCTATCAGGCAATGTGTGCGAATTGTAGCGGTAACGCTGCCTTCCCCACCACACCCGGTGTGTGGGCAGCCACCAATGGCAGTTCAAACTGTAATCTCGCGGCGGTAAAGATTGAAATGAATTTTGCCGGAGTAGGTTCCTCTCTTCAAACGTCCATCAATTCAGTGGTAGGTGCCAACCGGGGATGCATTCCGCTGGAAGTTCAGTTTACTGATACTTTACAACAAGGGGTAAAATTTTATTGGGATTTTGGTGATGGTACCCGCGATACTACCACCTCATTTCAGAACACCCATCTCTTTACCAATATTGGAACGTATACTGTTCGGTNNCAGCACCACCTGCAACATCCGTGATACTGCTTTTGCAGTTATTCGTGCAGGGGATAATGCTGCTCAACTATCCTTTAATTTTGAAAAGCTGCCGCCCTGCGAGAACCTCACTGTGCGCTTCACCAACACGTCCGTTGCCGGTAGGGGTTCGTTTGGCACGCGTGCCTTTGTGTGGGATTACGGAGATGGCTCACCACTCGATACTGCTAATTTCAATCCGCCCCGTTTGCACACGTATGCTGCACCGGGTACCTATATCGTTAAGTTGTATATAATTGATACAACATTTTGTAATGCGCCGTTTTTTATTGAACAGCGAGTCAGCCTGTTCCCATTGGTAGAAGCCGCGTTTACTACTGAACCTACGGGCTGTGTGCCTTATACTGCCGTGTTTAATAATGAATCGCTGGCAGGCACCAGGTTTATCTGGGATTTTGGAGATGGTACTACCTCTGAAGATTTTGAACCCACCAAACTGTACTCCAATGTGGGTACCTACAATGTCAGGCTGATTGCCATTGATAGTTCTACCTGTAACATTGCCGATACGGCCACGTTCACCATACGGGTGCTGGATAACCCCACGGCCGCCATTGCCTCCTGGGGTCCGAATCCGCCACAGGAAAACACACCGGTACGATTTACCAAAGGTTCGCAAAACGCCGTAAGGTATGTGTGGAATTTTGGGGATGGAGAAAGCTCCACACAGGTGAACCCCACTCATCAATATAATGCTTCCGGTACGTACACGGCAGAGTTGATCGCATTCAACGCGGCCGGTTGCAGTGATACCGCCACGGTGGAAGTGAATGTAATTGTGGTACCGGTGCTGGATGTACCGAATGCCTTCACCCCAGGTAAGTTTGGTGAAAACGGTACTATAACGGTCCGCGGATTTGGCATCGGTAAAATGGACTGGCGCATATATAACCGCTGGGGCCAGGTGGTGTTTCAAACCAACAACCGAAATGCCGGTTGGGATGGTACTTTCAAAGGGAAACTGCAGCCAATGGACGTTTATACGTACACGTTAGATGTGCAGTTTACCGATGGAACAACGCTTAGACGAACCGGAGATATTACCCTATTGAGATAAACATGAAAAAATTATTAACCATATGGTGTTTGATGTGTCTGATCACTTCTGTGCAGGCGCAGGATTTACACTTCTCGCAATTCTTCAATTCACCATTATCCACCAACCCGGCCAATACCGGTTTTATTCCCGAAGCGGATTATCGTTTAGGGGCACACTACCGGAATCAGTTCAGCAATATCATGTCGGTGCCGTATAAAACCATGAGCATTTTTGCTGATGCTCAGTTATTCCGTAACCGTATTGAAAATGGTTGGCTGGGAGTGGGCGGTATGCTCCTGAGTGATGTGGCCGGTTCAGGAAGTTTACGCTCTACTAAAATTTATGGTTCAATAGCCTACCACCAGATGCTGGGCAACGCCAGCTTGCTGAGTGCCGGCTTCAATCTGGGATACGCGAATAAACGCATCGATCCCTCTAAACTGAAATTTCCGGATCAGTTCGATGGTAAATTTTTTGATGGAACATTATCTACTGCGGTTCAACTCTCCAATACCAGTGTAAGTTATTTTGATATGCAGGCGGGTATGAACTATGCATATTTTCCCAATGATGATGTGTACTTCAACGCAGGATACTCCATCCATCATGTAAATAAACCACGCGAAACCTTCTTCAACGATGATACAGAAGATGGATTGATTCCCATGCGTCATAATGCCTTTGCCAATGCCATGGTGAAGGTTGCACCCAACGCCATTTTGAGTCCGGGTATGTACTACACCAACCAGGCCGGTTCCTCTGAACTGGTAGGGGGTACCAGCGTACAGTTTAATTTAGGCGGCTTCGGTGAAAAACAACTTTTTGCCGGTGCGTACTACCGTTACCGTGATGCGGTGATTGCGCTGGTAGGTTTTGAAATCAACCGCATCCGTTTTACATTTACCTATGATGCTACCATGTCTAACCTCAACAACTTTAATAATTATCGTGGAGCCAGTGAGTTTCATGTAATGCAACAGGGTTTTTATCCTGAAACTTCCGACCGTCAATCTATGTGTCCATCTTTTTAAACTACTAACCTGCTATATGTTTGTTTTTGAAGAATCCCAACTGAAGGAGGTTATTCAACGGTTTCAACAAATTGTTGGGGAAGAGCAGGTACTCACTCAACCCGATGAGGTGTATGCGTACGGTGCCGATCATACCGAACAGCTTCATTTTGCACCTGTATTGGTGGTGTTTCCGAATACAACGGATGAGGTGAGCAGACTGATGAAAGTATGTTACGAGCAGCGTATTCCCGTAACGCCCCGTGGTGCCGGTACCGGACTGGCAGGAGGTGCATTACCGATTATGGGCGGTGTGGTGATGTCGTTTAAACGGAT
>DPFD01000029.1:3377-9646 GCA_003534175.1 Chitinophagaceae bacterium | reverse complement strand
GCTCCCAAAGTAATCCGTACAATTCGGGAGTAGGATATACCGACAACACCGGGTACACCAGTGGATACATACCGGCCAACAGCGATTTGGTGATTGAAGTTTCATTCTACAATAGTTGCGGTACGCCTTCTTACACTCAGAACTTTTCAACCACCAATGCGAACCTGTCTTTAGGTACCATTACCCTGCCTGCTGCTGCCACAGCAACAGCCTCCGGCACCCTCACCGATTGTAACGGACAACCCGTAACCAATGGCTATGTGGTGGTGCAATACAATGTAGGCCCTGTGTTCCGTTATCCGGTGGATGCTACCGGTGCATATCAGTTCAGCACGCCCCTATGCGGAACGAACGCTGTGGTGAATATTGTTGGAGTTGATTTATCCAGTCAGCAGCAAAGCGGCGGACTTACCTACACCATGATAAGTGGTGCCAACAACATCGGCAACATTCAGGCCTGTGGCATAGCAACCACCCAGTTTGTCAATATTACCATCAATGGCACTGCATACTCATTTACTGCACCGGTTGATTCAATATATATGAGCGGACAGGGTACCAATCAACATGCCGTAATTGGAGCGTTTGAAATCAATGGAAATGATTGGATGAACATGGCCGTGGGTTGGACAAACGTAGCTCTGAATTCACAACAGCCCATGTATTATTTCCAAACGAGCCACTTACCCGATTCTACCTCCAATCCATCACAGAATACCTGGGTAACGATTACTGAATTTGGAAGCATCGGTGAATTTGTATCCGGTAATTTTTCAGGAACCTTTATTGGCCCACCTCCTGCTAATACACCGTATGCTATTACCTGTTCATTCCGGGTGAGGAGAGTGTTTTAATAAATCATTCTTTAATCTTTCTTTTAAACTTTAGCGATAGAAATTCTATCGCTTTTTTTTATTCCGCAGCTTTCTGATGATGAATCACGAAAAAATTGACTCATAAAATTTTATTATATCCCGTTGACAGTTAAGTAATTGAACAACCTGTAACCGTTGCATCCCATCCATCTTCATCAAAATTGAATATATTATGTAAATTACAAATCAATAAAATGCACTGCTGATGCTTAAAATTATCACCACGATAGTACTTGCTCTTTTCATGTTTTCAATGGGATGTAAAAAAAATGACAGTTTACCTGCCGGTGAATTTCCGGATTTGGTTTCAAAGGTAACGGCAAGTGCATCAGGGTTTGTAACCAATGAGCAAAATCAGCCCGTACAGGGCGCCGTGGTAAAAATGGGCATGGCGGTTACTACTACTAATCTGTTTGGATATTTCTCATTCAACAATGTAGAAGTACCCAAAAATGCGGCCGTAATCAGAGTGGAAAATTCCGGTTACTTCCCTGCCATAAAAACACATTCTGTTATTGCGGGAGAAAGTTATTTTACACGCATCAAGATGATACCTAAACAAACATTGGGTACTATTGATTCCAATACCGGTGGAAGTGTATCGGATGCCAATGGATTTAAAATTCAGTTACCACCGAATAGTGTAGTAAATGTCGTATCCGGAATGCCATACGATGGAGCCATCCTTGTGGCAGGTTATTGGTTAAACCCTGTTAGTGAAGATATGTCACTCATCATGCCGGGCGATTTGCGTGCTTTGAACAATAATGGAAATTTACAAAGTCTGATTACATACGGTATGGTAGCAGTAGAATTACAGGGAAGCAGCGGAGAATCTTTACAAATTGCACCTGGAAAAACTTCAACAGTTTCCTTTCCTATCCCTTCGCCACTGAACAGTCATGCTCCATCATCTATCCCATTATGGTATTTTAATGAAGAGAACGGACACTGGGTTGAGGAAGGAGCAGCAGAGCGCATGGGTGATTTCTATGTGGGTGAAGTAAGTCATTTTTCCTTCTGGAATTGTGATATACCAGAGTACAGGATAAATTTTTCCATTACCATAAAATCGCCACAGGGAATACCGCAACCAAATTTTTGCATAGTATTTCGATCCACTACGCCTCCCTTCCAACAAAGAGTATTTTACACCAATTTGAATGGTTTTACAAGTGGCTTTCTTCCTAAGAATACGAATATGATAATGGAAGTTAAAGGCATGACTACGTGCAACAATGTTATTTACACTCAGCCACTAATTACAACCGAAAGCAATCTGGAATTGGGTGAGGTTATTATCCCCGAGAATATCTATTACACCTCACTCACCGGAACTGCAGTCAACTGTACCAATCAACCGGTTACAAATGGTGCTGTATTGGTATTACTTTCCAGTGGGTATCAAATGATATCTTCCATTCAAAGCAACGGTCAATTTAATATCAATGTGCCTTTGTGCAGCAGCAATGAACAGGCAACCATCATTACATTCGACTATTCAAGTAATATTCAAAACAATCCCTTCACAATCATGTTAAATGAAAATGAAAATAACCTGGGCAACATTGAAATATGTAATGAATCCAACACTGTAAATCAGTTTCTAAGATATACTATACAAGGTATTCCTTATGAGTTTGTATCAACCAACAGCAACATTACCATTTGGAATCAGGGGGCCAATCAACGTGCCACCATTATTGCCAATGAAAATTTTGGTTCCAGAACTGCAGAACTCACATACGATTATTCAAATTTGAATGCCGCCATTACCTTCACTCAGCTTATAAAATTCATAAACTCAGACAATCCAATGGGCAATCTGTTTATTCAGGATAATGTAATGTTGACGATATCAGATTACAGAAATATCGGTGATTATTTTTCCGGATCATTCAATGCAACCAAGTACACTACCGACGGCACTCCGTATGCTATTACCGGTCAGTTCATGGTGAGAAGAACCTTCTAAAACGGCTGTTATCCTGCTTTTCCCTGTAACTTATAGGGGGCGTAAAGTATCCCTTTTTTTCAACGGTAACTTTATTCCTTCTGTCGTACTTTTGCACCACAAAAAAGCCGCGGCAGGCAATGCCGTACAAGTGTGCGACGCAACGATGCTTCATAGCAGCACATCTGCCCGGCCCAAAAAAAAACTATTATGGGTGAAAAAATTACTATGGGTGCCAATGGCAAACTGCAGGTGCCGAATCAGCCGGTGATACCTTTTATTGAAGGCGATGGCATTGGCCCGGAGATATGGAAAGTAGCTGCCAAAGTGTTTGATACCGCTGTGGAAAAAGCTTACGGTGGTTCCCGAAAAATTTTATGGAAAGAAATGCTGGCCGGCGAAAAAGCGTTTAAACTTACCGGTGAGTGGTTGCCGGCTGAAACGCTGCAAACGGCCAAGGATTACCTGGTATCTATTAAGGGTCCCCTTACCACACCCATTGGCGGGGGTATTCGCTCACTGAATGTGGCCATGCGCCAGGATTTGGATTTGTACGCCTGCGTACGCCCGGTAAAATGGTTCAAAGGAGTTCCGTCGCCGGTGGTACATCCGCAGGACGTGGATATGGTGATTTTCAGGGAAAATACGGAAGACATCTACGCGGGCATTGAATGGAAGGCCGGAAGCGCGGAAGCGAAAAAGTTTGAAAAATTCCTCATTGAAGAAATGGGTGTGAAGAATGTGCGTTTCCCCGGCGATTCAAGCTATGGCGTAAAACCGGTATCGAGCGAAGGCACGAAAAGACTGGTAAGAGCCGCTATTGAATTTGCCCTGGAGCACAACCTGCCCTCAGTGAGCCTGGTGCATAAAGGCAACATCATGAAATTTACCGAAGGCGGATTTAAAAGCTGGGGATATGAAGTGGCGCGTCAGGAATTCGGCGATAAAACCTTTACCTGGGATGAATGGGATGAACTGAAAAAGGAGCACGGTGAAGCGCATGCCAACGAAGTGCAACGCAAAGCACTGAGCGAAGGTAAACTGTTGGTGAAAGATGTTATTGCCGATAACTTTTTACAACAGATACTGATTGCTCCTAAAGACTATTCAGTGGTGGCCACACTGAATTTAAACGGAGATTACATCTCGGATGCACTGGCTGCTGAAGTAGGCGGTATCGGTATTGCTCCGGGAGCCAACATCAATTACAAAACCGGTTATGCAGTGTTTGAGGCTACACATGGTACGGCACCCAAATTTGCAGGCACCAACAGCATGAATCCATCGTCGGTTATTTTAAGCGGTTGCATGTTGCTGGAATATATTGGCTGGAAAGAAGCCGCCGATATGATTACCTCTGCTCTTCAGGCAACAATTATGCGCAAAACGGTTACCATTGATTTTTACAACCTGATGACCGGCGCCACCTTGCTGAAAACCGATGAGTTTGGCGATGCCATCATTGAAAACATGGGAGTGATAACCGATGATTTTCAACTCAAACAAAGCTCAAGCCTGTAAATGGTGGTATTGAATTATATTTAACGACCAGAAATAAAAAAGAATATGTCAAAAATTAAAGTAAACAACCCCGTTGTAGAATTAGACGGTGATGAAATGACACGAATCATTTGGAAATTCATTAAAGACAAATTGATTCTTCCGTACATAGAGGTGCCCATTCAATATTATGATTTGGGTATGGAACACCGGGATGCCACCAACGACCAGGTTACCATAGACGCCGCCAATGCGATTAAAGCCTGTGGAGTGGGTATTAAATGCGCAACCATTACCCCCGATGAAGCCCGTGTGGAAGAATTCAAGCTGAAACAAATGTGGAAGAGCCCCAACGGCACCATCCGCAACATATTAGACGGCACCGTGTTTCGTGAACCCATTGTGATTAACAATATTCCGCGCCTGGTAACCAACTGGACGGCCCCCATCATTGTGGGACGCCATGCCTTTGGAGATCAATATCGTGCAACCGATACCGTTATTAAAGGGAAAGGTAAACTTACCATGACCTTTACACCCGAAGGTGGTGGTGAACCTCAGGTTTTTGAAGTGTACAATTATAAAGGAGATGGTGTGGCATTAACCATGTACAACACCGACGAAAGTATTTACGGCTTTGCACGCAGTTGTTTCAACATGGCCCTGAGTAAAAAATGGCCCTTGTACCTTTCAACAAAAAATACCATCCTTAAAAAATACGACGGACGTTTCAAAGATATTTTTGAAGAAGTGTATCAGAAAGAATTTAAAGCGGCATTTGATCAGGCCGGCATTGTGTACGAACACCGCCTGATTGATGATATGGTTGCCAGCGCCCTGAAATGGAACGGAAACTTTGTATGGGCCTGTAAAAATTACGACGGCGATGTACAAAGTGATACGGTGGCACAGGGATTTGGTAGCCTGGGTTTAATGACCTCGGTACTGATAACCCCTGATGGAAAAACCATGGAAGCCGAAGCGGCACACGGTACGGTTACCCGCCATTATCGTGAACATCAGAAAGGCAAGCCTACGTCTACCAACCCGATTGCGTCCATCTTTGCCTGGACACGCGGTTTGGCGTTCCGCGGAAAGTTAGACAACAACCAGCCGTTGATTGATTTCTGCCACGCACTTGAATCAGTATGTATTGAAACGGTGGAAAGTGGTAAAATGACCAAAGACCTCGCCGTGTGCATTCATGGCAATAAAGTAAATCATGGTGAACATTATCTGTACACCGAAGAATTCCTGGATGCCATTGATGAAAACTTAAAAAAGAAAATGCAGTAATACACCATTTCATTTTATACAGAAAGCAGCTCCACTACGGGCTGCTTTTTTAATATCACGGGTTTTGGGTATATTGTTGACCAAACCTGTTCTTCACGTAACCAAAACAACCTGCTCATGTATCGTAAACACACTGTATCCCTCGTTGCTTTCCTATTGATTTTTGTGTGCTCCTGTCAGACAAAAAAAGACACCGTTGACCTCTGCGATGAAGTGGGTGAAAGACCAACCTTACTCCTACAGCAACGTGGCGGATATAGAAACAGAAATGAACATTATGGGTAGTAAACAAAGTATAGAAAATAAAACCTCGTTATTCAATACGCTCAAACTGTTGCAAACAAATGGGAAAGAGCATACCGTTCAGTTTACCTATGATTCCATCAGGAATACTTCCAGCATACTCAACAATAATCCGGAAGCCACCAACGCTGAAAACGAGATGAGCTTCATGGAAGGTAAATCGGTAACCGTTCTGTTGCGTGAGGGTAAAATTGTTCAGGTTGACCATGCCGACAGCCTCTTCGCCCCTTTACAAGATTCGCTGCAGAAAAAAATAGTGAGTGAACTATTTTCAGCGGATAACATGAACGGCAGTTTCGCCATGTATTTCAATTTCTATCCCGGCAAACCGGTGAGTGTGG
>DPFD01000029.1:0-3330 GCA_003534175.1 Chitinophagaceae bacterium | reverse complement strand
ACTGTTAAAGATGGCCTCGCCGAAATTGCGTTTACGGCTACCAGTGATGACCAGGGTAAAATGGAACTGAATGGGGTGGAAATTCCTGTTACGTTCAAAGGCAATCAATCTGGCACCTATCTGGTTAAACTTGATGATGGCACCTTGCAAAATGCGAACTCCGTTAGCGAGTTTGATATGACGATTAACATAGCGGGTATGGAGATGCCTATGAAGTTGAAAGCCAAAAATGAAGTAAAAAAACTTTAAGCCTGTTTGCGCTGATCTTTTGTGCCGGCGTACAATTCATATTCCAGCAGGCGGCAATCAATTTTCCCATTAAAGAATTCGATGCGGCGTTTGGGTTTTAACCCGATGTGTTTAGCCAGTTCAAGATTACCGGTAAAGATATATCCCCGGTAGCCTTTGCATTGCTGTTTCATAAAATCGCCCATGGCTCGATATACCGGCTGCAATGCGGTTTCAACACCGAGCCGGTCGCCATACTCGGGATTGAAAAAAACAACACCTCCGGCATCTGGTGGTACTGGTGTTTGAGCAAAATCACACACTGCATATTCAATTAAATCAGCCACGCCGGCAATACCTGCATTCACCTTGGTTATGTGTACTGCATCTTCGCTGATATCGGTTGCTATAATTTTTAATGTGGGTACCGACTGAATCTGAGCCTTTAGCTCAAACATGGTCTTATCATACACCGCCGGTGCGTAGCCGGTGATATGCATGAATCCATAGTTGGACCGATATAAGCCGGGCATACGGCGGGTAGCCAGCAAGGCTGCTTCTATTACCAGTGTACCAGAGCCGCACATCGGGTTAATGAAAGGTGAGGTACGGTTCCATGCTGTTGCCAGTAAGGTGGCTGCTGCCAGTGATTCCATCATGGGAGCCTTTCCCGGAATTTTACGGTAGCCGTGTTTCGATAAGGTTTCACCGGAGGTATCGAAGAACACTTCGGCGTAGTCATCCTGCCAGAACAGGCTGATTACCGTAGCCGATGGATCAGCACCAGAATCCGGACGCTTTCCCGTTTGATCACGGAAACGGTCTGCTATCGCATCTTTCACTTTTACGTTGGCGAATAAACTGTTGGTGATGGTGGGGTTGCGCACATTACCGGTGATGGAAAAATATCCGTTATGTGGAATCCATTGCTCCCAGGGTAACTTCACCAACTCACGGTACAGCATATCCGCATTTTCCGCCCGAAAGGAATGTATGGAAAACAGTACCTGACTGGCACACCGAAGGTTCAGGTTCAGGCGGATGCAATCCTCCATGCTTCCGGAAAGCTCCACACCGGTTTTGAACACGCGATTCACTTTGTACCCGAGGGATTCCACTTCTTTCTGCAACCACGGTGCGATGCGGTTGCTGCATGTAATCACGATACGGCTTTTAGATGTCCAGATGTTCAAGTGTTCAAAATTTAATCAAAGGTAACGTGTTGTGGAATGAGTATACCCATTTTTATATCCTGCTTAAGTGATACAGGTTCCCTTTACTACTTTGTTATGCATACGCACCTACATTCAATCGCATGGCAACCGAATCCACTACAATATATTAATGAATGAGGAAATACAAACCGGATGCTGCATCCACATCAGCCCCGTTCACGGATTATTTGGAGGCATTGTTTTAAACTATCCTCCCAACCCGGAATGGTTAACTGAAAAGTTTTTTGAAACGAATCGGTACTGAGGGCGCTGTAGGCCGGCCTTTTGGCGGGTGTAGGATAATCCTGGGTTTGTATAGGTTCTACCCTGCAGGTAAACTGCATGTGCTGAGCAATGGCGTGCGCAAACTGATACCAGGATATCACACCGGAGTTACAGTAATGGTAAACGCCCGGTCTGAAGCTTTTCGAAGTGATGATATGCATTACTGCCCGGGCAAGATCAGCGGCATAAGTAGGCGAACCCTGCTGGTCGCTGACCACACGAATCATCTCTCGCTCCTGCATCAGACGCAACATTGTTTTTACAAAATTCTTTCCGTAATAACTATATACCCAGGAAGTACGAATGATGACGGAATCCTTACAGTGTCTTATCACGCCCTGCTCGCCTTCCAGTTTGGTGGCACCATAAAAATTCACTGGCTGTACAGGGGCATCAGGCAGATAAGGTGCCGAGGCAGTACCATTGAACACATAATCGGTAGAGAAGTGAAAAAGTTTAGCCCCATGCTGAGCACAGGCCTCGGCCACAAAAGCGGGAGCATGTGCATTCCCCGCCATGGCTGCATCTCGTTCGGTCTCTGCCAAATCCACCGCTGTATATGCCGCGCAATGAATACAGTAATCCACCGGATGCGTTTCAAAAAATTGCATGACCGCATCCCGGCTGCACACATCCAGTTCCTGGCGGGAAGTAAAATAAAAATGTATATCGGGAAAACGTTCCGACAACTCCCTGAACTCCAAACCCAGTTGTCCGTTGGCACCGGTAACCAATATATGCAATGCCTTCTTATCCATGGGTGAAAAGGAAATTGTGAACCGCCTCTTTAAACAGGGATTGCTGCTGATCTTTTTCAGAAATGATCCGTTCGCCTTCAGGGATGCGCCAGTCAATATTCAATTCAGGATCATCGAGGGCAATGCCGCCTTCGAGTGATTTATTATAAAAGTGATCGCATTTGTAAAAAACCTCTGCCGTTTCACTCAGCACTGAATATCCGTGTGCAAAACCCGCGGGAATGTATAACTGAAGTTTATTTTGGGCCGACAATTCTATCGAGTACGCCTTACCGTAAGTAGGTGATCCTTTGCGGATATCCACCACCACATCCAGTATGGTACCACTCAGCACCCGGATGAACTTGGTTTGCGCCTGCGGATTCAGCTGATAGTGCAGGCCACGAATTACACCATATCCTGATTTCGCCTGATTGTCCTGCACAAAAACCGTGTGCACACCGTTGGCGTTGCATACGTGCTGATTGTAACTTTCAAAAAAATACCCGCGGCTGTCTTCAAACACTTNNTCAAAAACCAGGAGTCCGGGAAAATCAGTTTTGGTAAACGGCATATTTAAAATAATTTATCAGGAATAAACAGCTTTAAAGAATTCAATTGTTTCCTTGAGTCCGTCTTCGAAACGTTTAGTGGGCTGGTAATCCAGCAACTGCTGTGCCTTGGAAATATCGGCCAGTGAATTTCTGATATCTCCTGCACGTGGTTCGCGGTAGGTAGCTTCCCAATCGCTGCCCAGTTGCTTCCTGCAAGCTTCATAAAGATAGTTTACAGAATATTTTTCTCCTACTGCCACATTATACACTTGATTGATGGCCTCCGGATTTTCCGTGAGCATGCCCTTTACG
>DPFD01000108.1 GCA_003534175.1 Chitinophagaceae bacterium | reverse complement strand
CCGTTGAGTGGCGTGTTATTAAACCTTTGTTATCCTGGCTTTTACTTTATCATAGCTCTCATCAATCATACGTTGTAACAAACGTTGTGATATTTTTCCATCTACTATTACGGTATTCCAGTGTTTCTTATTCATATGGTAGCCGGGCAGTATCTGGTCAGGATACGTTTCTCTCAGTTCAATGGCCCATTCAGGGTCACATTTTAAATTTATACGCAAGGGGAATTCGTCGAGAGCCATCAGCATAAATATCTTATCTCCTTTTTTAAACACCAGGGTATGTTCATCAAAAGGAAAGCTTTCTGAAGCATGGGGTTTGCTGAGCGCATAGGCTCTGATCCATTCCACATCCATAGATTAAAAGTAAACAATTGAATGCATACTGCGAAACAACCTGATGGTGTTCATCCTGATATTTCATACGCGAAATTGAAACTTCCAATTGAAAAGATCAGGATACAATGTTGATGGATTGTTGGAATTTTAGGGTTTATCCGGTAAGGGAGAAGATTGGTTAATTTCCTTTACATATTGTTCGCGCAAGTGATCGTAAAAAGGTTGTTTACTTACGTAACGTGCAATCAGATTGGCTATAAGTGCACCAAGCAGCAGATAAAAAATCACACTGTGCCGGTCTGTCATTTCAAAAATGATAATCGATGCGGTAAAGGGTGCGCGGGTTATACCGGTAAGAAAGGTGGTCATCCCTACCAGGATGAGTATGTTGGCATCGCCGGAGGTAAGGTTGAGCAATTCGGCCACCACAGCCCCCATGGAAGCCCCGGCACTCAAAGATGGAGCAAATACTCCGCCGGCACCGCCAAAACTAAATGAGGCAATCAATCCCGCTATCCGGGCAAAGGGCATATACCACTCTACCTGTTTATTGGAGGTGAATAAAGTTCGATCCATTATTTCTTTTCCGGATCCCATGGATTCATTTCCCAAGAAATAGATCAGCGTTGCCATAAGTACCCCACACNNATTGCAACCTGTTTCAATCTCTTTTTAACCTGTGCCATGCGTTTCATAATTCCCAGAATCCACACACCCATTTTGCAACCAAAATAACCACATACAATAGCGGTTAATAAAACACCGGCAATCACCTTCCAGCTGTCGATTGATAATTTGGGATAACCAAGATATAAATAAGAGCCACCTAGCCCCTGTGCAGCCAAACCCGCAATAATCACTGCGATAAACAGTGACGATTTGTAATAGCGAACATGAAACTTTGATAGTTCTTCAATCGCAAAAATAATTCCTCCCAGCGGGGTATTAAACGCTGCAGCCAGGCCGGATGCTGCACCAGCCATCAACATATTTTTCTGCGAGATGGATATCCACCACTTGGGCAATCGCTGTTGTACTTCATGAAAAACAGAACTGGCAATTTGAATGGTTGGCCCCTCGCGACCAACAATGCCTCCACCAATTACTTTCATAACACTGGAAACAATCTTAATAACAGCAATGCGTACACTTAGTAAGGTGTTGATAAATTTACCTTTTCCCGGATTAGAGATTTCAAGTGCAGCCATTACCTGCGGTATACCGCTGCCTTTGGCATTAGGTGCATATTGTACTACTACCCACCAAGACAATAAAAAACAGGCGGGGGTTAATAAAAAAATGAAAAATGGATGAAGTGCATTTAAACTATGGGACAACTTCTCGGCATATCTGAACAACTCCGCATAACCAAATGCCAGAATACCTGTTATAGCTGCCGCAATGAAAAAGGGTATAAACTGTAATAACTGAATTTTTACCTGCGAATTTGTTTCAATCGCAGAATCGTACATCTTTTTGGCATAACCGGTAAGTTGCTTTACCCATCGGTTGCCCATTAACTGTTGCATAAAGGAAATTCTTTTATGCGCTGAATTTTCTGCCATGTATTGAATCTTATGTTTCGTCCTGAATTCCATGCAGGACATTACTAAACGGATGCAATTCGTGAGCGTTTGAAGGTATAAAAAAAATACCAAGTGGTAGGAATCAAAATACATCCCACGTATGTTATTACTCATCTTATACATAACGGGCAAAAAAAAACTGTTCCTAAGAACAGTTTTTCAAAATGATTATTGCTGAATTTTACTTCGACCGCAGAATGGTAAGATCCGTTTTCCGGGTGATTTTTTTACCGTTGATCAGGTAATAATCTACCACCGCATAATACGTGCCATCCGGAACAGGTTTGCCTTTATAGGTTCCATCCCAGTTGTTGCGGTAATCTTTTGATTCATACACTTTGTTTCCGTAGCGGTTGAACACGTTCAGGGTTACCTTACTCAGGCAATTGAAAGAGTTGTACACCAGGAAGAAATCATTGATACCATCACCGTTAGGCGTAAATGCATTTCTAAGATTGATACAGAGAGGCACCACCGTAACGGTAACATTATCCGTAGCCAGGCAACCTTCAGCGCTGGTAACTTCCACTGTGTAGGTAGTAGTTTCTTCCGGAGAAGCTACCGGGTTCAGCACATTGGTAGCGCTGAGTCCGAGTGCCGGTGTCCAAAGCACACTGGCAGGCTGTTGATTAGCTACCGCAACCAACTGGGTAGTTTCAGCTGAGAAGATGGAAACATCATTCCCTGCTTCTACCGAGAATGGTGGAATGAATACCACATCCACTGCAGCCTGAGCAGTACATTGCAGAGAGTCGGTTACTGTAATGGTATACGCACCCGCGGTATTCACCGTAAACTCGTTGGAAGTTTGCGGGTTACCGGGATCAGAGCTGATGGAATAATTAAATGGCGAAATACCTCCCTGAACCGTTGCGGTTATGGTACCTATTTGCTGGCAGGCTGTTTGAACAGCATTAGCAGTGAGATTAATTGTATTTACATTCAGCGTTACTTGCGCAGTATCTGCACAACCAACTGAATTAATAGCAATAATTTCATACACCCCGGCAGCACTAACTGCTGATGGATTTCCAACATTTTGTGTGTTGTAAGTCCAACTTACAGATAAATCTGTAGTAGTATAAACCGCTGTGAGATCAACCGTACCATCCTCACATATCAGGAAGGTGGTATCGGCTCCTAAATCAGGCGCGGCAATAACGGTAACGCGTGTAGTATCTGTACAACGAATACCGTTAGGACCAGTAGCAGTAACTGTATAGGTGTAAGTTCCCGGTACGGTAGGTACAGGAGCGTTCACCGGATTTTGGTCGTTTGATGTAAAACAAGAAGGGCCTGTCCATGTATAGGTTGCATTCGGAACGGTGGAAGCCGTTAAATTAACAGTACCACCTGCACAGGCTGGTCCGCTGTTGGTTGCATCCAGTGTACATACTAGGCTACAATCACTCGAACCTGTTCCTCCAATTTGCTGGTAGGTAATGGAACCGGGCTGATCACTGAAATTGGTCACCAGGAACAGATAGAATTCTCCTGCCTGAGCGTTAGGTATATCAGCAACTTCAATCGGTGCAGCTGAATAACTACAATCTACAATGCTGTTGGCATCAATACCCACGCAGGCTGCGTCAAGGCTGTTGAAAGGCCCCCATACGATAAAGTCAACATCCAAACCACCGCCGGTATTGCTTGTTTGAGAAATCTCTATGGAGATGCTGCCCGAATTTTGAATCTGCAAATAGTAGAAAGTTGGATTCGGCACAGTGAACAAACATCCGTACGCACCAGAGCCTCCTATACTTGGCTGACCGGTAATATTAGGAACTGTTGTAGGTGTAGTGCTGGTACAGAATGACTGAGCGGTTTCACATGAAGCAGCCGGAGGAGGTGGTGGAGGCATATATACACAAATGCTGAAAGTACCTTGTACATCATTACCATACTCCCAGAATCTAACCCAGAGTGTATCACCCGGGGTAAGGTTGCTGGCGGAAATCTGAGGCATGAGGCCCGGACCGCCATCGTCGTTACAGTCAATTTGTGTTAAGTTATCACAGGTACCGCTATACAGGGCCATACCCCCATCAGTGATAGTTCCCTGTGACGTACTGATGATAACGCTTCCGGCACATGGTACCACAAAGTTAAACCATATATCTCCGCCGTTATAGTTGGCACAACCCGGAGCATGTACATTACTGCTACCCGTAGCCGAAGTTGTATTGAACTCCTGTAACAAACATTCACCTCCTTCATTCACGTTGAGGAAAATAGGGGCGCATGGTTCATCGAACGGAGGAGGGGGTGGAGGTGTGCCGATACAAATATCGAAACTGGCCGTGGAAGTGGAACTAGTCCATGTCCATACACGTACATAATATGTATTCCCTATGGTAAGTCCGCCCACAATCATGTTATTAGGATCTGAGCAACTCAGTTGGTTCAAAGCACCACAGTTGGCACCTTCGTACATGGCCATTACCATATCAGTGGTAGATCCGGTTACATTCAGTAAGGACACCACATGTTGAGGGCTGGAGGCCACAAATGAGAACCACACATCATCATTCGCTCCAAAAGCACCACAACTGGGGGCCGGCACGCCGGTAGAACCGGTTGAAGAAATGGTAGAACCTGCTGTTACCACTCCGCAGTTTAAATCAGGATTCACAGTAAGTTGAACTGCACCTGTACATTCATCATTGGCAGGCGGCGGAGGTGGTGTTCCTATACAAATATTAAAACTGGCAGTAGAGGTTGATGTACTGGTCCAGGTCCATACACGCACATAATAGGTATCTCCGGCAGTTAATCCACCCACCACCATATCATTGGGGTCGGAACATTGCAAATGAGTTAATGCGCCACAATTAGCGCCACTATACAGCGACATTGCCATGTCGGTAGAGCTGCCTGTTACATTCAATAAGGAAATACTGTGAACTGTTCCGGTGGCAACGAAAGAAAACCATACATCATCGTTGGTTCCGGCAGCTCCGCAGGTAGGTGGAGGAGCACTGGTTGAGTTGGTAGCAGAAGTAGTTGTACCAGCCGTTACTACACCGCAATTCAAATCAGGGTTTACGGTGAGGGAAATCGCACCACTGCACTCATCATTAGCCGGAGGGGGTGGAGGAATTACAGCGCAAATTCCAAAGGTACCCTCACCACTTCCATTCCAAGTGAAAAATCGGATATACAAAATGGAATTGGGTTGCAAACCACCCACGGTTAACTCTGGCATAAAACCCGGTCCGCTGTCATCGTCGCAGGCAATTTCAGTCAGGCTGTTGCAGGTACCTGTGTACAAAGCAATGGCACCATCCGTAATCTGTTGTGCCTCCGTTTGAATCGTTATTGCACCCCCGGCAGGTACCAACACCTGAAACCAGATGTCATCATCCTGATAATTGGAACAATTCGGTGCAGGCACTCCAGGAGATCCAGTGGCATCCTGATTACTGAAGGTTTGGAAATTACATACATTGGATACATTTAGAAACAATGCATTACAGGGGTCATCATTCTGAGGCTGGGCAAATGCACTGGTACCAACAAGTAAAACCAAACAAAACATCGTAATGGTTTTAACAATGCTATTCGCTGCATGTGCTGTTTTATAAATAATATTCATGGTATTCGTTTGATAATTTAGTATAAAAACGCGTATACTGTTTTAAATGTAGCAGTTATTCAGTTTTTCCCAGTTCAAAACGGAGACCCAGTTCATGTGCTCCGGAACCATTAGTAAATATGCTGATAGGGGCCTGATAATAATCGTAACTATAGCTCAACCCAATTTTCTTTTTGATTTTGAAACCAGCCTGCAGGCTCCAGGCCTGTTCAATACGCCAGTTGATACCCCACCACACTTTATCCTGATAATCGAGTTGCATACCAAATTCGAACTCTGAAGGAGAATTCTCAATTACACGAACCATTGCATTAGGTATAAGATAGATGTCGGCTCCAGTATGTAATCGATAACTGGCAGTTGCGTTATAATGGCGGTATAATTTTCCTCCGGTTCTGGCATCAGGAACATCGGCGAGCTGGAGTTTAGACTGTATCAACTGACTGGCAGCCACACCCACAGCCAGTTTGCCAGTAGTGAAGTAAACCCCGGCTCCGGCATCAATGCCTAGTTTATTCTCAGCGCCTGCCAACACAGGGTCATTTCCAAGAGATCCGCTGATTTTATTCTTATCAATCGCAAATTGCAGGGCCCTCAATTCCAACCCTAACCCTAACCTGTGGTTGGGATTACTCATTTTTACGTGATAAGAATAGGCGAGTTGTAATCCGGTACGACTGGTGGGTCCTGTTTCGTCGCGGTATATATATGTGCTAATTCCCGCATTCATCTTCTCCCAGTCGAAATCGCCGTAAATCATATACGTTCGAGGATTCCCGGGGAAAGAAGACCACATATTCCGGTAGGAAAGTCCGATTAAATCTTTCTGAGCAATACCCGCAGCGCCGGGGTTATACATCGGGTTATGCTGCATGTACTGACTGGTAAAATGCAGTTGCTGTGCTAAGGCAATTGTTGAACCCGAAACCAACGCCATCAGGAGTATAAGTTTCCTCATAATAGTTGTTTCTTAATGAACAATAAAAAACCGTTAAATTTTAATGTACAATTATACTAAATTATCTGCTTCAACGTTGCGGATATTTTTTAGCCGTTCCAGGAATTCTTCGAGCCGATGCGAGGGGATAGCGGCCTTAATAAACGGGAAAAGCTGGATTTCCTGCTCCAATTGCCGAGTTATAATTGGCTTTCGATTCCAGGTTTTCCTTTTCGCCATAATACACNNGAATCACCTCGTTGGTTTGTTCGTATTGAAAATGAAGGATATAGGGAATTTCAATAGCCTTTTTGACGTGGGGAATGGTTTGCAGAGCCAGCGCAGTGGCTGATTTGTAGGCTTTGATGAGCCCCGGAACGCCCAACAGTGTACCGCCAAAGTACCGTACCACTATAACGCCGGTATTGGTTAACTGTTTGCTGTCGATTTGCCCCAGAATAGGCCTGCCAGCCGAACCGGACGGTTCACCGTCGTCACTTACCCTGAAATTATCTCCTGTAACACCAATTCGATACGCAAAACAATGATGAACGGCTTTAGGGTGTTCCTCTTTCAGTTTGAGGAGCATCTCCTTAAACCCGGCAGGAGTGTCCATGGGGAAGGCATACGCTATAAAAGAACTCCCCCTGTCTTTGTAGGTGGCCGTAGCTATGTGATCAATGGTAAAATAAAAATCCATCAGGTGGAGGTTGAACTTAAAAGGAGTATCGCCAGCAAAGCTACTCCAATTCCTATTTTGTTGGTGCGGGAAAGCGATTCACGAAACAACAGCATGCCCACCAGCACATTCACTATTACAATGGCCACATTATTTACCGGAATCCACACGGAACTGTGATCCGGATATTCTTTGAGTAAACGTATCAGGCACCAGATAGAGAAATAGTTCGGAATGCCCAATAAAACCCCTGCCCACAGAGCACGCGGTTGAAAAACGATGGAACCTGAAATAAAGCCACCGATTAACCCGATGATCCCGGTAATACCGGCAATTCCAAAACATAGCACCAGAAACGGACCGGCAGTATCCGCAGTTAAATGATAATGTTCCACATATTTCACCAAAGTATCCAACATTCCGCAGCCAATGAAAATACTAACGGGTAGCCAAACCGTTGCCGGTTGAACCACTGCACCCAAAGTGCGTTTAGGCATAAACGTGAGTACAACTGCTACCAGGGTAAGTACCATTCCTGCCCCTTTCAGCAGCGTCATTTGATCTCCATACAACATCAATGAAGCAAGGAACGGAATCACCAGCGACACCTTAGTGGCTACCGTAGCCGTTGCCACCCCGTTATGCTTTACGGTGAGTGCCGTAAGGTTGAAGGTGAGGATGAAACCCAAGCCGAGCATGAGGGCGTAGGGCCATACTGTTTCAGCCAAACCGGGTAGTTGTCCCGGACTTCCGGGCAGCATCCATAAACCGGTGAGCACACAAACGATATAATTATATACTATGGTCTGGAATACATTGATGCCATATTGGTTGCACAATTTAAATACGATATTCAACCAGGCAGATAAGAGTACACTCCCCGCAAGAAACAGCATCAGGTGTGGTTTAAATTTCTGTAATATCTGATTTCTTCTCCATTCAAAGATTGGATTTTTTCCGGCGTTCCATCAGGAAGTGGAGGCGCCTTCAGTCCTGTTCCTGTTTCCATGGTTGTATTCACTATCACGCGCAGTTCATCCCACTTACCTGAATGCATAAACGAAGTAAGAAGTTTCTGGCCTCCTTCTACCAGTACCGACTGAATGCCCATATGGTACCAGCTCTCCAGTAATCCGTTGACACTCTCCCAATCATCGATTTGTACGTGAGAAATATGATTCGATGCACCCGAGCGTTGGCTGTTCATTACCAGCACCGGTTCATCTCCCTGAAAAATATAGTAATGCAAAGGAACCCGTAACTGCCGGTCGATCAGTATGCGCAACGGACTTTTCCCCGGCCACAGCCGATTTGTAAGCAAAGGATTATCCATAAGTGCCGTTTGAGTGCCCACTACAATGGCCGGAATTTCGCTTCTCCAGCGATGCACCCACATATCGGTTAACCCACTGCTGATCTTCAACCGCTGATCTGTTCCGGATCCCATGAATCCATCCGCTGTCTGAGCCCATTTTAAAACAATTAAGGGCCGTTTCTGTGTGTGAAAAGTATAGAACGCTTCAATCAGCCTGCGACCCTCGTCTTCCAATACCCCGGTCATTACCTCTACCCCAGCATCCCTCAACCGTTGGATGGCAGTACCATTTACCGCTTCAAAAGGATCGGTAACGGAAATGACTACCCGGGGAATACGGTGTTTCAGAATGGCATCGGTGCACGGCGGGGTTTTTCCAAAATGATTACAGGGTTCCAGACTAACGTACAAAGTAGCTTCCGAAATAAATCGTTTATCCGTTTCCGTTACTGAATTAAGGCAATTCACTTCTGCATGTGCACCGCCATACTTACGGTGATACCCTTCGCCAATTACCCGCTGCTGATACACCAATACTGCACCTACCAGCGGATTGGGTGCTACCTGCCCCGCCCCGAGTGCCGCCAGTTGAAAACAGCGGCGCATGTATATCTCGTGTTCGTTCATTGGTTTGAAAGTATAAAAATATAAGTTTGTACCCATGAATGCCCGAAATTTCTTTCGTGAGTATGTATTGCAGATACAACAGGTGATGGAACCTTCCGCTGCTGTGCAGGTTGCTGAAACCTTACTGGAACATTTTGCGGGCATCAGCAGAAGACAAATGATTCTGAATCCGGATATGGAGCTGACAGCTGCGATGGTACAGCAGCTGGAATCTGTGCTGCCACGCCTGAAGCAACATGAGCCGGTGCAATACATTACCGGTATTGCCTGGTTTTATGATATGCAATTTAAGGTGAGTGCCGCGGTGCTGATACCCCGGCCTGAAACTGAAGAGCTGGTGGAAAAAGTGATCGATCAGTGTAGTAACCTGCCCGCTCCTTGCTTGCTGGATGTAGGTACAGGAAGCGGCTGCATTGCCATCACGCTGAAAAAACATTTACCTCAGGCATTGGTGACTGCAGTGGATGTAAGTAAGGATGCATTACATATTGCAATGCATAACGCTCAACAACTGGGAGCCGAAGTCCATTTCAAACAACTGAACTTTCTGAATGAGGGGGAACGAAATTCGTTAAGTACGTATGATTGTATCGTGAGCAATCCGCCCTATATACCGGAAACAGAAAGAGAAATGATGGATGAGAATGTTGTGCGATATGAACCTGAACTGGCCCTGTTTGCAGCTGAC
>DPFD01000107.1:3599-14925 GCA_003534175.1 Chitinophagaceae bacterium | reverse complement strand
ATAAAGGGTTTAAATGGAATCAGGCAGTTTTTGTCCGCACCGGCTACAAAACTCGGCATCCGATGCATGGGATGATTTCCCACAACTGGAACAGGTTTTAAACACTTCTGCACGGCGACGGTGTAAGGCAGCCATTTCTGAAGTGATGATACCGGTGGGCACGGCAATGATGGAATACCCCAGCAACATGATGACACTTGAAACAAATTTGCCCATAGGGGTTATCGGGGTAATGTCTCCATAACCCACCGTGGTGATGGTTACAATGGCCCAGTAAATACTGTCTGGGATTGAATCAAAACCATTCGTTTGAGATTCAATCACATACATAATGGAGCCTAATATAATAACGAGTGTAAGCACAAATAACATGAAAATGCTGATTTTTTTCAAACTCCTTAAAAAAGCCAGAATCAAAAAATTCATTTCGGCAATGAAATGGTTGAGTTTGAATATGCGAAAAACCCTCAACAGCCGCAGTGCCCTGAACACCATGAGCGATTGGGTGCCGATAAAGAAGATGCTCAGGTACATGGGTAATATTGCCAGCAGATCAATGATACCCATCATACTGAATATATAACGCATCGGTTTTGAAACGGAAACAATGCGCAGGATATATTCAATAGTAAACAGTATAGTGAATGCCCATTCCAAGATCAGTAACTCACGGCCAATTTTTGCATGAAAGGTGGGTATACTATCAATCATCACAATCAGGATACTCAGTACAATGGCCACCAGCAGGCACACATCAAATAATTTCCCCTTTGCGGTATCAGTACCAAAAATTATAGTACGTAGTTGTGTTTTCCAACGTGGAGTTGAGCGGAGTTGGTTTACGTTCCGTTGATTCACATTGCAATTTAATATAAACGTTTCAGAGCAGGTTGAATTTTATCCACCCCATCCGTCTCTGTCGAGGCTCCGGTATTGTATGGCTTCCGCGAGGTGTACCGTTTCAATCTGTTCGCTGCCGGCAAGGTCGGCAATGGTTCTGCTTACCTTGATGATGCGATCGTACGCCCGGGCGCTGAGGTTCAGTTTATCCATCGCCTGTTTCAGCAAGGTGCTGCACGCCTCATTCAGCACACACATGCTTTTCATCATCTTGCTGCTCATTTGGGCATTGGCATACACATCCGGAAATTCTTTGTATCTCAATTGTTGAATTTGCCGGGCAGCCATCACGCGTTCGCGAATCATCAGGCTGTTTTCAGAGATGCTGTGCCGGGTGAGTTCATTGAAGGGAACGGGAGTAACTTCCACATGCAAATCGATTCGGTCGAGCAACGGTCCCGATATTTTACTCAGGTATTTTTTCACCATTTGAGGAGGGCACACACATGTTTTTTCCGGATGATTGTAAAACCCGCAGGGGCACGGGTTCATACTGGCCACCAGCATAAAGTTTGCCGGAAAATCGAGTGCCACTTTTGCGCGCGAAATTGTAACCTTTCGTTCTTCCATGGGCTGGCGCATCACTTCCAGTACGGCACGTTGAAATTCAGGCAGCTCATCTAAAAACAATACGCCGTGATGTGCGAGTGAAATTTCACCGGGCTGAGGAATGCTGCCTCCACCCACCAGCGCACTGGGTGAACAGGAGTGATGCGGAGCACGAAAAGGGCGCAAACTCACCAGCGACGAGTGCTCCGGAAGTTTGCCGGCCACACTGTGTATTTTGGTGGTTTCCAGCGATTCCTCCATTGTCATCGGCGGAAGGATAGTGGGCAAACGCCGGGCCAGCATGGTTTTACCCGCTCCGGGTGGTCCTATCAAAATTACATTGTGTGCACCGGCTGCGGCAATTTCCATCGCACGTTTAATATTCTCCTGTCCCTTTACGTCGGTGAAATCAAATTCAGAAATGGTTTGTGCCTGTTCAAACAGTTGTTGTACATCTACCTTAACCGGCGATAACTCCTGCGTGCCTTCAAAAAACTGAACAACCTCTTTAATATGACTGACGCCGTATACCTCTATGCCTTCCACCACAGCGGCCTCAATGGCATTTTCTGCCGGAACCATCAGTCCTTTAAATCCATCCTTCGCCGCACGCAAAGCCATGGGCAAGGCTCCTTTCACCGGGCGAATGGTACCATCCAGGCTCAGCTCGCCCATGATAATGTACTCCAGTAATTTCTCCGGCTCGTTCAGCTGATCTGCAGCGGCTAATGTGCCGATGGCAATAGGGAGATCGAATGCGGTACCACTTTTCCGGATATCGGCCGGTGCCAGATTCACCACCAGCTTGGTGCGGGGCATGTACCAGTTGTTAGCCTTGATGGCACTCTCCACGCGTTGTAAACTTTCTTTTACGGCATTATCGGGCAGGCCTACAATGTAGTAATGCTGACTTTTGTTATCTACATTCACTTCAATAGTAATGGTGATGGCATCTACGCCAAATACAGCGCAGCCAAATGTTTTAACCAGCATGTTTTTTTTGTGAAAGTAAATCCGCGACCGTTACAAATCATTGAGCATTTTCACCACGCCTGACTGTTTTAATATCAGGTACCCTAAGCGGTCATTACTCACGCCCTCCTTTAAAGTGTAATGAAAAACCGGCTGGTCGTTTTCAATAGTGGTTTCGAAATGTACAAAGCGGATGTTCGGATGATGCGAGAGCTGTTCCGCAATTTCATATAAATGGGTAGAGAGAATAAATAATGCGGAACGGATTTTCAATAAGCCTTCTATCACTACTGTGCTGCATTTCATAGCATCCTGCACATTGGTGCCTTTAAACAGTTCATCAATCAGCACCAGCCATTTTTTGCCATTTTGTATTTTACTAACGGTACCGGATATTCGCTTTACTTCATTATAGAAATAGCTTTCTCCTTTGCTGAGGTTATCGGCAATGTGGATGTTGCTCAGCATGCCATCCATCAAACTCAGCGTAAGGGATTGTGCCGGTACGGGAAATCCGCAATGCGCCAGATACACGGCTATGCCTATGGCTTTAATGAATGTAGATTTACCGGCCATGTTGGCACTGGTTAAAAACAGAAAGTTTGAATCCTGATCCAGCCGGATAGAGTAGGGCACCGGCTGCGGCAGGAGCAGGTGAAATAGGGATACTGCATCCAGCACCGGTTCCGTATTGTTCGTCCAGTGTACTTCTGTTAATCCGTGTTTAGACGCCGCGATGCCTACGGCATACCATGCATCGAGCTGGGCGTAAGCGCTAATCAGCTCAGGAACATGGCGCTTGTAGGTATAACGCAGGAGGTGCGCCAGCCTGAGCAGGGTTGCCGGCGGTAGTTTGGCAATATCTTTTTGATTACACAACAACTGAACAGATTCATCCTTCAGGTGTGTTTCAATGGTATCCAGTAAGCGGGCTAGGGGCGCAGGGTTTTCGGTACCTGAAAACAGGGTGATGATTTCTTTCAGTCCACGGAAGAATGTAGCGTAATGTTCCACCGAATAACGGCACAGGGCATAATCACCATGATTGAAAATTTTATACGCCCAGGCATTCAGTGCGTTGGGGTGCCTGGGAACAGGATCGATGCGTGCTTCCATAAACTGCTCCACCACCATGAGGGTGCCGTTGCTGATGGTGGCAGCCCATGGAATACCGGATACCTTACGGATGGTTTCGGCAACACCTTGTATGCTTTCAAGGTTGCTGAGGGGTGCCGATAGGTTTTTGTAGAGTTGATGTTTGCCCGCAACGGTACGGGTGTGATTGAAACATTCAAACACACCATCTTCCTGCGCATTTCCGAAAATGGCCAGATCTTGTAGGGTGGTTTTGTCTATTTCCATGTTATCGATTAAACTTCAGCCTCATGCCTCTTACATCCCGATTTATACTGCCGTTGTCATACACGGCTTGTCCGTTTACAAATGTGCTTTCTATTCTGTGCGGGAAGGTAAATCCTTCCAGCGGGCTCCATCCGCATTTATACCGAATATTGTCTTTACTAACGGTTTGGGATACCTGATTATTCACCACCACCAGATCAGCATAGTATCCTTCCCGGATGAATCCCCGGTCCTTTATGTTGAAACAGGTGGCCACCGCATGACTCATTTTATGTACTACCTGCTCCAGGCGAATCTTTCCCTCCTCCACATAATACAGCATAAGCGGCAGGGCATGTTGAACGAGTGGTAAACCCGCATGCGCTTTATCGTACGGAGGTTGTTTTTCACTCCACAGGTGCGGGGCATGATCCGTAGCAATCACATCCAGGCGGTCATCTTTCAGTGCCCCCCACAATGCATCGCGGTGATGCGGCGCTTTGATAGCAGGATTACATTTGATCGCATATCCCAAACGGGCGTAATCATCCGCAGTAAAATGCAGGTGATGCACACATACTTCTGTAGTGATTCGTTTTTCTTGCAGGGGCATCATGTTGCCGAACAGCGGGAGTTCATCCGCCGTACTGATGTGTAAAATGTGCAGGCGTGACTGATGTTTGGTGGCCAGCTGAACCGCGTATAAGGATGACAGATAGCATGCTTCCGCATCACGAATCACCGGATGGTGGGCCGGGCCGGGCTCAATGCCATTCTCCAGAAGTTGTTGTAAGTTTCGCTGAATACGCGTTTCATCTTCACAATGCGTGGCAATCAGCATTTCAGTTTCTGCGAAAATTCGGTTCAGGGTAACGGGATCGTTTACCAGCATATTACCGGTGCTGCTGCCCATGAAAATTTTTACTCCGCAGATATCTTCTTTGTGCCTATTCACTTTCAGCACCTCTTCCGCATTGGTGTTGCTTACACCCATGTAAAAAGAGTAGTTCACGGCTGAGGTAGCCGTGGCTATGCGGTATTTATCTTCCAGCAAATCTAGCGTGAGCGCGTTGGGAATAGTGTTGGGCATCTCCATAAACGAAGTAACGCCTCCGGCTGCTGCCGCTGCTGATTCGGTAGCGATGGTGGCCTTGTGGGTGAGGCCCGGCTCGCGAAAATGCACCTGATCATCAATTACACCGGGCAACAGCAGTTTGCCTTCGCCGTTTATTTCACGCACCTGAAACGGCACCTGAATACGGGGATCGATGCGGCTGATGCGTTCACCCTCCACCAATACATCCACCGTTTCTTTTTTAAACTCATTTACAACGGTGATATTTTTGAAAAGAATTTTTTGCATATCTTACCTCTTGTTGACAACAATCCTTATAAACTACACATGCAAATTATTAAAAGCTTATTCAAACTGGCGGTTTTTCTTTCTCCGCTTTGTGTGAAAGCCCAGAAAACATACCTCCCCCTGGGGTCAAAAGAATATCATTTCATTGACCGAATCCAGATTAAACAGCAGAAACATACCCACCTGAACTTCATCAACCCCATGCCACTGAACCGTAAATTTTTAACGCAGGAAGTGGAGTTCATTGACAGTGCCCGAATGGGATACCAGGATAGCCTGGGAGCAGATAAGTTTAAAGACTGGACTGACCTCAATCTCACGCCCATTGATGAATACAACATCCGGAGTATCCTTATGAATAATAAAGAATGGGTGCGGGGAGATACATCTTATTTTGAAAGCCGCCGGCCCCTCCTGAAAACATTTTACAAAACCAAAGCCAACTTTTTTGAAGTACATAATAAGGATTTATTTCTCGCCATCAACCCCATGCTGAATCTCAGTTTGTCTTTTGAAAAAGGAAACGATCAGCAGTTGTTCTTAAACAGCCGGGGCATCAATGTACGCGGACGAATTGCAGACCGTATCGGATTTTATGCATCTGTGGTAGATAATCAGGAACGCGGCCCAAGCTACTTTAGCCAGAATATTAAAGAATTACGGGCAGTGCCGGGTTATGGATTTTTTAAAAGCTTTAAACGCGATACCACCGCAGTGGATTATTTTGATGCACGCGGTTACCTCACTTTCAACGCAGCTAAATTCATCGATTTCCAAATGGGATACGATAAAAATTTTATCGGAAACGGTTACCGCAGTTTATTCCTGAGCGACTGGGGAAACAGCTACCTGTTTGTGAAAGTGAATACCAAAATCTGGAAATTCAATTACCAGAACCTGTTCATGGAGTTGATGCCGCAGTTTGTGAAGCGAGGCGATTCGTTGCTCGATCGTAAATATGCAGCCATGCACCATCTCAGCATGAACGTTACACCCTGGCTCAATATCGGATTATTTGAAAGTGTGGTGTTTGGCCGCAGCAACCGCTTCGATTTTCAATACCTGAACCCCATCATTTTTTTCCGGCATATAGAGGGCACGGTGGGGAGTCCGGATAATGCCGTGGCAGGACTTGATTTTAAAGCCAACGTAGCCCATAAATTTCAGTTCTATGGTCAGTTGCTGATGGATGAATTCATTATCAATAATATTCGTAAGAACAAAACCAGCTGGACCAACAAGTTCGGGTTTCAGTTAGGCGGAAAATATGTGGATGCCTTCGGAGTGAACAACCTCGATCTGCAGGTTGAAATGAATCGTGTAAGGCCGTTCACCTATTCACACAATAACCTCGTGGCAAATTATACGCATTACAATCAGCCGCTGGCACATCCGCTCGGAGCCAACTTTCAGGAATTTATCGGTATAGCCCGCTATCAACCTGCGCCACGCTGGTATGTGATGGGCCGTGCCTTTTACTATTACAAGGGGCTGGATACCGCCGGTGTGAATTTGGGAGGAAACATCTTTCTGGATAATAAAACCCGTCCATCTGATAACGGGTTTACCACAGGCGGAGGAAATAAGTTAACGGTGTTCAACGGCATCCTGGATGTAACGTATGAACTGCGGGAAAATGTGTTTATCGATTTAGGATTTCAGCAACGCTTCTTCAAAACATCGGGANNATCATCTACCCAAACCTCCACCATGGTTACCGGAGGAATTCGGGTAAACATGCCCCGTCGAAATTATGATTTCTGATAAACCTTACTCCACCGTGAGGGAGAAGGTGATGGTGCGTGCATTGATTTTATCGAGCGTACTGGAAAATTTATAGGCATCATCCCGCACGTGCACATTTCTGAAACCGTAACCCAGTTTAAGTTCGGGCGATAATACAAACACCGGGAAATAAATGTGANNTCCGGCTTCCACACCGTAATCCAGTTTATCGAGGCGTATCATGCCTTCAGTGCTTTTCTTGTCTTTGTTGGCTGCCATGTCATACTCTACCTTACCCCCACCAAACATGTACACCCTGAGGTTGTTGATGCGGTCGCTGGTAAACTTAAGTTGCAACGGTAAACTGAGCGTGATACCCTGCACCTTCTTCGTCATAATAGTATCTTCTCCAATACCACGGTTGGGTGTTGGAAGATAATATTGAAATGCTTTTTCGGTGAACACGAGGTTGATAGGGTAGGTACGTAAACTAAAGTGCTCGCTTAAACGCAGATTCACCAGCCAGGCCAGGTTAATACCGGTGCTGTTGATGCTTTCAATGCCTTTAATGCTATCGCTGGTGATGAATGTAGGATGGCGCGTGAAATTATAATGCGCCTGGTTCACGCCCACCATAATTCCGAAATGGAATCTTCTTTCATCATGCTCTTCCTGATTGAGGTACCGAAGCTGTGCATCAGCCTGTGTACCCATGAACACCAGCAGGATGCAAGTGCAAATTATTTTTCTCCGCAATAAATACTGCATATTCCGAATGTCATTTTTTGGATAGATGTATTCCTGAACCCAACACTTTCGAGTACCCGTGTAAAATTTTTTCCTTCCGGAAATTTATCAATAGACTCATCCAGGTATTCATACGCTGCTGAACTTTTAGAAAACAGATGAGCCATGAGCGGACAAATTGTTTTCATATACAATTGATAAAATGGTTTGTACAACGGTGAGGTGGGTTTGCTGAATTCAAGCACCACCAGTTTTCCGCCGGGTTTTAGCACCCTCCTGATTTCAGCAAGGCCTTTCTCCAGATGCTGAAAGTTTCGCACTCCAAAAGCAACAGTTACAGCGTCAAACGTATTATCATTAAAGTTTATTGTTTCGCTGTCGCCCTTCAGCAACTCAATCACCTCACTTAAACCGGCCTGGCGTACCTTCTTCCTGCCAACCTCCAGCATACCTTCACTGATGTCAATCCCTTTAATGTTTTCAGGTTTCAGCAAACGCGATGCCATAATGGCTACGTCAGCCGTTCCGGTGGCAACATCCAATATATGTTGTGGAGATGATGGCTTCAGCTTCAGGATAGCTTTTTTCCTCCAACCCTTGTCGATCCCCATGCTCATAGAGCGGTTCAGAAAATCGTAATTGCCGGCAATATGGTCGAACATCTGCTCAACCTGCTCTTTTTTTTCCAATCCCGAGGTACGGTTGGGAACTACCTGATCATGTGCATATTGCGCCATAAGGGAGCAAAGATAACAGAGTTTACCGCAAGCTGAAACGAATCGGTTTTATTATGAGTATTTTTACAATTATGCATATTAAAAACGCCCGATACCTCATCAGCAGTCCCGACTACGAAAAGTGCCCGGCACCCGACCGGCCGGAGTATGCGTTCATCGGCAGGAGCAATGTGGGAAAATCTTCGCTGATCAATATGTTGTGCCAGTCTGATAAACTGGCCAAAACCTCTGGCTCTCCCGGAAAAACCCAGATGATCAATCATTTTGAAGTGGAAAGTACCGGCGAACGTACCGAAGGCGTGTCGGAATTATTCCGCTGGTACCTGGTGGATTTACCGGGATACGGATTTGCAAAGGTGAGTCAGACCAGCCGCAGGCGATGGGAACAAATGATTGAACAATACCTCCGCAAGCGCGAAAATATTGCTATGGTGTTTGTATTGATTGATTCACGGCATACGCCGCAGAAAATAGACCTGGCATTTTTAGACAAACTAAGAACCTGGGAGGTACCCGTAACCGTTGTGTTCACCAAAACCGATAAGGTAAACCAACGTACCGTGAGTGAGAACGTAAAACTGTTCGGCGAGGCCCTGAAAAAAACATGGCAGTTCCTGCCGCAGTTTATTATAACCAGCTCTGAAAAAAAGCATGGCCGGCAAAAACTGCTGAATGTATTGCACGATCTGAACCTCGAGTGGGGAACAAATTAATTCACCACTTTGTTTGCACAACTACTGCTGGCAAAGGCTTCGGGTTTGGCTTTAAACGCAAAGCCCATCCCCAGGATGTAGCCGGTAGCTTCCCGTAAAGCCTCATTGCTCTTAAACTGCGGATTGGTGTTGATGTCGGCATGCACTTCCATGTCTACATCATACAGGGTGAACAGGTCACACAGCTCATAGGCAATTTCAATGCTTTTAGCCACTTCAGTAAGCATGCGTTCCTTGATGCTATACGCATGCTTCGTTTTTTCGTTGTGAATAAACATGAAGCCTCCATGTCCTTCACGTAAAAAAACAATCACGGTGGCAAACTCGGTTTCATGGCCTTTCACCTGGCTATCGGTACCAATGCATACTTTCAGGTGATAACCTTTTTCAACTTCTCTTTGAATGGCGCTTTCTACAGCTTGTTTGATGGGGAGATTCAGATAGTCCCCGTTGAATTTTCTCCAATGCATATGTACAGGGGTTTCCTAAATGTAAAACTTTTTTCTCTCGAAACCAGTAAAGGAGTTGCTAACAGGGTGTTATTAAATCATGAAGTTCCGGAGCCAAGGCTGTAAAGCATGCCCATCTGCCGCGGAATCGGCTTGCTGAACAGGGGCTGTGGGCATCAGGAACAGTTTGCACCAGTTGCTCCGGCCATCTATTGCAAGTCCGGTCCCGAAAGATTTCGGGATCCGGCAGCCCTTCGTCAGCGGATCTAATATCGGCTGTTTGGTTTATTGCGTTTATGCGTATACGTTACTTCCGTCATTTATCTCTACATTATTCACTTACCTCATCGGTTGATTAAATGCTCAGCGTGAAATCCGGTAGTTTTTGTTCAGCCATCTGCACTACACTGGAAAGAAGAGGTGGGTAGGAGTGTGATTATGGTAGAGGGAAACAGGTTGTGATATCAAAAGCATTTTTGGTACAAAAGGGGTACCCCAAAAAGGGTATAAAAATGCCCTCTTTTTTGTATTTCCCCCGGGGGANNACGAGTATCCTTCCCCCTTATTTGAAAATACGAAATTTTTCTGAAAAGGTTGAATTTCTCAGGGGTACATTTCGGGTACCCTACCCAGTGAGTACCCATGAGTAGTATGTTTTTTATTTCGGTGATTTTCTCTCTTCACCCGTATGTTCGTTACGCTTAATCACCTAGCTTCTCATTCATACTTGCGAATGTAAGCTTGCCTTTTTGCACAAGGGGCACCTTTGAATGAATATCTGGTAGCTTCCTCAGAATGGTAACGGATGTTCTATTTGTCATAAACCAAAATATGCGTTTCGTTCGTGTACATAAAAAGAAAAGGGGCCGGCCCCTAACGCCAACCCCTTACTTACACATGAATCTACCTTACTGTTTTATAATGCGTTCTACTTGTTTCAAATTTTGAGATACCATTTTCAAGATGTACATACCGGAAGGCTGGTTGCCCAATCGTATCAGGTTTGCACCGGCATTCCCGTTACCCGAGCTCAGGATGCGACCGTTTACATCGGTCAGGATGTAACGGTAGGTCTCGGTAGATTGTACCACAATCTGATCCCGAACCAAGGTGCTCACCGTTGCCAGGCGGATGTTTTCAAATCCTTTCAGCACAAAAGTGTTTGAATATCCAACTTCGTGTATCACCGTTTTTACTTTTATCCGGTAGAAGATGTTTCCACTCACCATAGGTCGATAGCTGTATTCCGTATAATCAGCAGGAACTTCCGTTAAGATCTGGAATTGGCTGCCATCAGTTGAGTACTCAATGGTGATATTTTCCACCGGCTCATCGGCCACAATGTTCCAGCGCAGGTTGTGCATTTTATTGGCATCCACACCGGTTAAAGTGATAGACCTAATAGGCAATGCGCCTTTGGCACCGGTAAGGGTGTATGAACCCAGGCTACCATAATTGTTGATGTTCGTATTTCCTGCACCGGATACCGCGAAGTAATAAGTGCCAGCCTGCAGGAAGGTGTCAATCACTACATTCATTTTTTCCTGCGGGTTGTATAAAGCAATACGGTTACCGGAAGCATCAAATATTTCTACCTGTACATCCAGGTTTGCGCCATTGTTGCTGTTGTTTAATCCAAAAGGCTTCGCTTCAAGATGCACACTTCCCGCGGTGGGGTTATCGTAGCGGAAGATATCCCTGTCGGTGTTCGTACTGATAATACCCTCAAGCGAAAAGGTGGGGGCTAAGGCCGTGGCAGTTTCGTCTACCTCATTGGAGTAATCATCCGCACGGTATCCAAATCCATTGATGGTAGTGATGATGGTTAAA